>JBLHLI010000193.1:0-5449 GCA_047618765.1 Enterobacterales bacterium
GGTTATTTTTTAATCAAAACAATTCATCAAAAAAAGGTGGCCCTAGAAATATAATTATTGAAGCATTACATTTTGATGATGAACAAATAAGAAAGTATGACCTTTTAATTAAAGATCATAGAATCTTGATGCGCAAAGGTAAAAGCGAATTATATAATTTTAGGAAATCATACTTTCTTAACGATAGTGATTCAGCATTATCTCTATTATCCAACTCTTATAGTAATTTAGAGAATATAAATAAAAACCATATTAATGATATTATGGAAATATGTAATTCTTCTCAAAAAGAAGATTTTAGAATTATAATTAAAGAAAACACACTTTTTAACGAAAGAAAATAATAAATTTTTATGAAAAGACTACTACAAATATTACTTTGCTTGCCAATGATTGGTTTTGCTCAAGGTCCTGAAATAACATCTTGGACACTAAATGTAAATGGGGCTACTAATCCATCTTTTCCTAATTATTTAACTAATGTGCAGGATGTATGTTACACATCTACTGATGTGTATGTTAGCTGCACCTGTATACCAGGATATGATATTGGTCCTTGGGCAGGTAATCCTAATACGCCAGCCAATCAGAATTTTGTTTTTAAAATAAGTCTTAACCCGCAAGAGAATACGGGTACTAAAACAAAAGCTCCTATGGGGCATACTGGCGTTTGGAGTAATGGAGTTTCAGTTTTTAATGCAGAAGATGGTATGTCATATAATAACCAAGGGGTTTGGAATCAAAATGCTTTATATTTTGAGGGGGTTTCTTTTGATGATTGTTTGGGTCATCCTGCTCCTAACGGGGAATATCATCATCATGTAAATCCTACATGTTTATATGATGATTCAGATGATCAAAATCACTCTCCAATTATTGGATATGCATTTGATAACTTTCCAATATATGGGGCTTATGGTTATACTAATGCAAATGGTACTGGAGCTATTAAACGAATGGAGTCTTCTTATCAATTAAAAAATATTACTACAAGAGCAAATGGACCTACTTTAAATCAAGAGCCTTTAGGTGCTTATCTTGAAGACCATGAGTATATAAGTGGTTCAGGAGATTTAGATGAATATAATGGTAGGGACTGCATAACCCCCCAATATCCTAATGGAACATATGCTTATTTTGTAACTATTGATGCTAATTTTGACCCCGTTTATCCATATACACCTGGGCCTTATTATTATGGGGTTGCCCAAGGAAGTGGTAATTTAGGTCCTGGATCAGGACATAATACAATACCTTCTAATTGCACTCCTTATACAGGTTCAACTACTAGTTTAATTAATATAGATAAAATAGTAGATAGAACACTTGTTGATATTGTAGATTTTTCAGGTAAAAAAACAAGCGAAAAATATAACATTCCATTATTCTATATTTATAAAAATGGTGATGTTGACAGAAAACTTATTATTCAATAATTCTGTCTTTAGCATTTTACTTATCTTAGCAAACTTAATTTTACCACTCAAATAAAAAAATGAAAAACATACAATATTTTATCAATCAAACAACAAAAATGAAAAACATACAATTAACTTTATTAGCACTTTTGATAGTTACAGTAACAAGTGCTCAAAATTTCAATGGATTTGCATTATATAATGCACAGGGATCAAATACAACTTATTTGATAGATGAGAATCAGCAGATAGCTCATACATGGAATATGTCAACTGAATGTAATTATACAGTTCAATTAAAAGAAAACGGAAATATAGTGAGAGGCACTAAAGGAAACACTAGTGTATTTAGCACTGGAAATATAGCTGCTGGAGCTGGTCAGGTTCAAGAAATTGCACCAGATGGATCTATTGTATGGAGTTTTGATTATGCAGATAATGATCATGTTAGTCATCATGATTTGACATTAGTAGGTGATAATGTTTTGCTTACAGCTTACGAAAAGAAGAGCTCTGCAGAGTTAAATGCAGCAGGATTTAATAATGCAAGTTCTGAAATGTGGCCAACTCATTTTGTTGAGCTAGAAGCAGATGGTAATGGAGGAGCTACAATTGTTTGGGAATGGCATATTTGGGATCATATGTGTCAAGATACAGATGCTAGTAAACCTAATTATGTTGCTAATATTTCTGATAATCCTGAATTGATTGATATAAATATGTTGTCAGGTGGTAGTGGAGATTGGTTCCATGTAAATGGGGTAGATTATAATGAGGATCTAGATCAGATTGTTTTCTCATCTCGTTTTGCATCAGAGATTTATATTATTGACCATAGTACAACTACTGCAGCAGCCGCTACTCACTCAGGTGGTAATTCAGGAATGGGAGGAGATATTTTATATAGATGGGGTAATCCTTCTAATTATGGAATCTCAGGAACACAAGTGATAGTGAATGCTGTACATGATGCGCGTTGGATTACTGATGATGGAAGGCCTAATGGAGGGTTTTTACAGGTATTTAATAATAGTGGCGTAAGTAATAGTATTTCTACAATTGATGGTATTGATGCTCCTTGGGATGCCGCTACTAATTCCTATTTAAGAACAGCAGGGCAGGCATTTACTCCATCATCTTATACAACAAGGTATGAATGTGGCTATGGTTCTGCTTCTGGGCAATCTGCTTCAGATAGAATGTCAAATGGAAATATATATATTAATGCTTCTGGAGGTCAAGGTGGGGCTGGTGTGATGTATGAAGTTGATTCAATTGGGAATTTAGTTTGGGGTCCATATAATGCGAGCTCTCCAAAAGGTTTCAGATATGAATGTGATTATCCAGGAATCAAAGCTTTAGAAACATATATGAATACTTCTAATACATCTTGTTTTGACGCTACTGCAATTACAGAAAATACTTTTTCTGATGCAATAACTATTTATCCTAATCCTACTAGAGATGCCGTTACTATTAGTTTTGAAAATCTAACACTACAGAATATTAATATTAATATCATTAATTCTTTAGGTCAGCAAGTATTTGCTTCTACTTTTAATCATCATATTGGTACTTTTAATGAAAAAGTAGATTTAGCCTCTTTTTCTGAAGGACTTTATTTTGTAAAGATTGCTAATAATGAAGGAGAGTCGATTACTCAAAGAATTGCACACATAAAATAAAATGCAGAAAAAGCATTTTATATTTTTTTTGCTGGCTGTTTTAGTTCAATTATCTGTTTTTGCTCAAAGTAGTTTTTATGCAGTAGATTCACTCAGAGAAATCCGTATTTATTTTTATGATTCTAATTGGGATCATCAGTTAGACAGCTTGTATGTACAAGGAGATAACGAACGGATATTGGCGGATTTAATTATTGACGGTTCAACTTATGATAGTGTAGGGGTTCGATATAAAGGTTTTAGTTCAGTATCGGTTAATCGGGTTAAAAATCCCTTTAATATCAAGTTAGATTATATGATTGATGGGCAAGACCATAATGGGGTAGATAAACTTAAACTTTCCAATGTATATCAAGACCCTTCATTTATTAGAGAGGTACTTACTTATGAAATTGCGGCTAACTATCTGCCATCAGCAAAAGCTAATTATGCCAACATATATGTTAACGATACTCTATGGGGTTTGTATACTAATGTCCAGGCAGTAAATAAGGGTTTTTTGAATGACCATTTCGGAAATAAATACTATCCTTTTTTTAAATGTAATCCTGAAAATTTAAATGTGAGTCCTGGAGGTGAAAATGCTAACTTAAGTGATGCCCATGGAAATGATAGCTTGGATTATCAGCCCTATTATGACATAAAATCTGATTATGGTTGGGAGGCACTTTACAATTTAATTGATACTTTAAATAACTATTCCGATAGTATTGAAAAAGTATTGAATGTCGATAGGACCCTTTGGATGCATGCACTAAATTATACGCTCATCAATTTTGATTCTTATATTGGCTATGCTCAGAATTATTATCTTTATAAGGATAAAACAGGTCAGTTTAATCCTTTATTATGGGATCTGAATATGTCATTTGGGAGTTTTAGTCTTACAGACGCATCTTCTATTTATTTTAGTGGTTTTGATATTCTAGAGGCTCAAAATATGGATCCTTTACTCCATCATACTCAAATCTCAGTTTCTCCCAGACCTTTGCTTAGGAATTTGTTTTTAATTGAGCGTAATCGAAAAATGTATTTGGCACATATCCGAACTATTGTTAATGAAAATTTTTCCAATCAGAACTATGCTCTTAGAGGTCAGTACCTTCAAAATTTGATTGATGTTAGCGTACAGAATGATACCAATAAGTTTTATTCCTATACTGATTTTACCACGAATCTAAATAATCAGGTGGCTTTGGTTACTGCTGATTGTCCTGGAATTACTCAGTTGATGGATGCAAGAACTACTTATTTGAGTAATTATACTGGCTTTAGTGGAGAGCCTATAATTACAAATATAGCAACTAGCCCGCAAAACTTTGTTGTGGGTGATGATGTTTGGGTTACAGCAAATATAACAGATGCCACTGACGCTATTTTGGGATATCGTTTTGGTGCTAACATGGCCTTTAAAACCACTACTATGTTTGATGATGGAAATCATAATGATGGCACGGCAAATGATGGTGTGTTTGGAGGTATGATTTCTAATTCTGCTAATAAGGTTGATTATTATTTATATGCTGATAACGATTCTGCTGGAGTATTTTCTCCTGTTAGAGCGGCTTACGAGTTTTACAGTATTCAATCTCAACTTAATGTGGGTGATGTGGTTATAAATGAAATTATGTCTAACAATATAAGCACAACTAGTGATGCTAGTGGAAAGTTTGAGGACTGGATTGAACTGTATAATACAACAAGCTCACCCGTTTCTACTGCTGGTTTGTTTTTGACTGATACTTTGGGATTATTGCAAAAATGGGAATTACCGGATTATACTATTCCTGCAAATGGTTTTGCAATTATTTGGGCGGATGAAGATGGAGGACAGGGTGATTTGCACGCTAATTTCAAATTATCAAATTTAGGTGAGCAGCTTATTTTAACTAATGCTGATAGTTTAGTTATTGATTCAATTACTTACTTAATTATGGCTGATGATATTGCTTTTGCAAGACTGCCAAATGGAAGTGGACCTTTTATAATGCAAGCGCCTACTTTTAATGCCAATAATGACTTCATCAATTCAATAACTGAAAAACAAGAACAAATTAAAGTATATCCTAATCCGTTTTCGGATG
Source organism: Enterobacterales bacterium (assembly GCA_047618765.1). Lineage (GTDB taxonomy): Bacteria > Pseudomonadota > Gammaproteobacteria > Enterobacterales. The sequence goes on from JBLHLI010000193.1 coordinate 5,188, forward strand.
TTATAAAATGGAATAGTTTTGAAGGAATTGAAGTAAGAGATATATTAGGAAAGCTAATGTATACTTCTGAAAATACAAATCGAATTTCAACATCAACTTGGAATACAGGAATTTATTTTATACATTTGAAGGATAAAAATCAAACTATAAAAGTCATTAAAATACAATAATATGAAGAAAATACTACTTTTAATAATGAGTGTAATTGCATTGCAATTAAATGCTCAAACAATTACAAATTACAAAACAGCTGATGGTTTGC
>JBLHLI010000194.1:0-5390 GCA_047618765.1 Enterobacterales bacterium
CTGAAAATTTGCAACTGAAAAATACTAGATTAATTATTAATCAAAATACAAGAACAGACATTTTACAACAGACGGAGAATTATCAACAATGAGCAATTCAAAACAACTATTCACCCTTATTTCTGCAGATGGAAAACTTGAAATATCCTTAAAAGATGTTGAGATACCTCAACCTAGTCCCGACCAAGTGATTGTTCGTATTGAAGCCGCTCCGATTAATCCATCAGATATGTGGCCTATGTTTGGCCCTGCTAATTTGGCTGAAGCTGAACTTAGTGCAGATAAATTAACATATAGTGCTCCTGTGTATAAAGGTATTTTACCACGTATTAATTCACGTTTAGGTCAAGTATTGCCTATTGGAAATGAAGGTGCTGGTACAGTAGTAGCTGCTGGTGATAGTGAGGCAGCACAATCTTTGATGGGTAAAACTGTAGCTATATTAACAGGTGGAACCTATGCACAATATTGTTGTGTTCCGGCACAAGCCTGTATTGTTCATAACGACGGTACCTCAGCAATTAATGCAGCATCATCTTTTGTAAACCCTTTGACCGCTCTTGGTATGGTAGAAACCATGCGCATGGAAGGGCATACCGCCTTAGTACACACCGCTGCAGCCTCTAGTTTAGGACAAATGTTAAATAAGATTTGTCTAGCACAAGGCATTTCTTTAGTGAATATTGTTAGAAGTCAGCAACAGGTGGACATACTCAAAGAGATTGGCGCCCAGTACATTTGCAATTCTTCTAGTGAAACTTTCAAAGCGGATCTTTATAAGGCTATAGATGAGACAGGTGCAACCTTAGCATTTGATGCCATAGGTGGAGGAGAAATAGTTAGTGATATACTTACTGCTATGGAACAGTCTTGCAGCAAGGACGCAGTAGGTTTTAATACTTATGGTTCAGAATCAAATAAACAAGTGTATATATATGGTGGATTGGACTTCTCACCGAGCACTTTAAATCGTGCCTATGGCATGACATGGGGCATAGGAGGCTGGTTATTGATGAGGTTTTTAAGTAAATTGAAGCCTGAGCAAGTCGGTCAATTGCAAAAACAAGTCGCCGATGAAATCAAAACAACCTTTGCCTGTGCGTTTACAGAAGAATTAAGTTTTGAACAAGCCATGACGCCAGAGATCGTTTTGCAATACAACGCCAAAAAGACCGGTGAAAAATACCTCATTAATCCAAATAAAAACACCTAATAATATGTTAGAAATATATGCCGGCAAATCAGCCTTAAAAACAATTGAAAAAAACGGATTTACCCCTGACTTATTCAGCTCTTTTTTAGGTGCAAGTGGTGGGCCTAAATGGTTCACCTTGTATGATTTAGACAAGTACATATTTGGTGATTTTTTCAACAATAGAGAACAATCATTAAACTTAATTGGTTCAAGTGTTGGCGCCTTTAGAAATGCCTGCTTTGCTCAAAAAGATCCCCTTGCAGCGATTGAACGTTTCGCTAAGAACTATCATGAAACAACCTATTCTAATAAGGCCAAACCAGAAGAAGTTACTAGCAAAGCAGTTGAAATGATGGACGCTATTTTTGGCGAATCGGGTGAACAAGAGATAGTAGACAATCCTCATTTTAAAGCGCATTTTATCGTGGCTAAATGTAACGGTTTTGTTGGGTATGAAAATAAGTTTTTACAAGGATTAGGGCTAGCAAAAAGTTACGTGAATAATCGCATCAACCGTACACGCTTAAACAGCCAATATGAAAGGTATATTTTTCAGTCGAGCAATAGCGATCTTAAACTGAGTGACCCCGATAACATATCGACCAGTCGAGTGCCTTTTTCAAAAGCAAACATCCGAAAGGCGCTACTAGCTTCAGGATCAATTCCTATGGTGATGGAGGGCATCAATGATATAGAAAACTGTCCCCAAGGAATGTATCGAGATGGCGGCATTGTTGATTATCATTTTGATTTTGAGATTAAAAACTCAGGATTAACACTTTATCCTCATTTTAGCTCTACTTTGAAAGCAGGTTGGTTTGATAAGAACTTGTCAAGAAATGTGCGATTAAAACACTACGACAATACTGTATTGGTTTGTCCTTCAGCAGAATTCATTCATTCATTACCCCACCATAAAATACCAGACAGAAACGACTTTGTGGGAATGGATCGTGAACAACGTATGCTGTATTGGCAACAAGTGATGAATGAGAGCGCAAAACTTACCGAATCATTTGACCAGCTATATAAAAAGCAACAGATAAACCGCATAAAAAATATCAACCAGTTGTTGTCTTAGTACTTTGAGCAAACAGCAGCCATGTTGAAGAAGTAATCGTTAACAAATAGGTACTGAATATGAGCGAGATTAAAACGCACTATAGAAATTGTAATATTTGTGAAGCCATGTGTGGTTTAGAAATTAAATATCAAGACAAAGAAATATTATCGATTAAAGGCGATCAAAAAGACCCTTTCAGTAAAGGCTACAGTTGCCCAAAATCAGCCGCTCTACAAGACTTTTACACCGATAAAGATCGTTTAAAAACACCAATCAGACGAACCGCTACAGGCTGGGAAGATATTTCATGGGATGAAGCATTCACTGAAATAACCGAAAAGCTTAAAGGAATACAAAATGAACATGGCAAAAACGCTTTGGCGGTTTACTTAGGTAACCCTAATGCACATAACTTGGGTAATGCCATGTTTTTAAAGCCGTTCATGAAATCATTAGGTACTATTAATCGCTTTAGTTCCGCTTCTACTGATCAAATGCCACATCATGTTGCTTCTAACTTTATGTTTGGCGCAGGCATGTTAATTCCAGTCCCTGATATTGACCGTACCGACTTCATGTTGATTATTGGCGCCAATCCAGTTGTATCAAATGGCAGCATGATGACGGCTCCTAATGTAATTAGCCGAATGAAAGCGATTCAACAACGAGGTGGTAAAATAGTTGTCATTGATCCTCGCCATACCACTACGGCAAAAATTGCTGATCAACATTTGTTTATACGACCAGAAAAAGATGCATTGTTGCTGTTTGCAATAATCCACTGTGTTTTTGCTACCAATAGCGTTAATTTACGCCATTTAGCAGGTAGGGTTGATGGCCTCGATGGTCTAAAGAATATTGCGAAAGATTACTCACCCGAAGCGGTTGCTGAGCATGTTGGAATAGATGCAAGCGATATTAGAACATTGGCCAGTGAAATGGTAGCGGCTGATTCTGCGGTATGCTACAGCCGTATGGGCGCTTCTACTCAAACCTTTGGTGGCTTATGCCAGTGGTTAACCAATGTGCTAAATATTATAACGGGTAATTTTGACCGTGAAGGTGGAGCTATGTTTCCACAACCGGCTTTTGATTTACTACGAAATCATAAAAGAGGTCATAAAACTTCGTTTGGTAGGCATGCAACCCGTGTAAGAAAACTGCCATTTTTCAATGGAGAATTCCCTGTTGCAACCTTGGCTGAAGAAATTCAAACAGAAGGTGAAGGGCAAATAAGAAGTTTAATCACCGTTGCCGGTAACCCGGTGCTTTCATCGCCTAGCGGACATAAGTTAGCTGAAGCGTTTGAAGGGCTTGATTATATGGTTTCGGTAGATATTTATTTGAACGAAACCACCAAATACGCCAATATTATTTTGCCTGGTACAACAGGGGTTGAAAATTCTCATTTTGATATTTTCTTTAATAGTTTCTCGGTAAGAAATACCGTTAAATACTCACCTCCATTGTTTGATAAAGAAGACTATCAACGCAGCGATTATGAAATATTAAAAGAGCTCGGGGCACGAATGACAGACACAGCCGTTGATGCATTTACGCCAGAAATGGTACTTGATATGGAATTAAAAAGTGGTCCTTATGGCGCACAAGGCATGAGCTTGCAAAAACTTATCGACAATCCTCATGGTATCGATATAGGTCCATTAATGCCCTGTATTGAAGAGCGGATAAAAACGCCTGAAGGTAGAACCAATTTACTGCCTCAATTGTATGTTGACGATTTACCTCGTTTAAATAAGCTTATGTCGCAACCTGCTCGTGATGAAAACTATCCGTTTGACTTAATCGGTCGTCGATTGGTGAAAAGTCATAATACTTGGACGCATAATTCTGAACGCCTTTTTAAAAGAAAAAACTCCTGTACTTTAGAAGTTCATCCTGAAGATGCCAAAGTGTTGAGTATCGCTAATGGACAGTTTGTAATCGTCAGCTCAATTGTGGGCGAAGTTGAAATCGAAGTGATTATTACTGATAACATACAACAAGGCGTTGTGACCATGCCTCAAGGTTGGGGACATAATCAGAAGGGCACTAACATGTCAGTTGCGGCTAAGTCGCCGGGCGTTAGTATTAACGATTTAACAGACGTAAATCGCGTAGATACCTTAACGGGTAACGCTGCGTTAAATGGTACCCCCGTAGCGATAAGAATTAAAATATAAACAGGTATATAGAATGAAATATTTTTCTCCGTTATTTTTGTTTATTGCTGGTTGGATATTACTATTTTTCACCAATGCTTTAGCGTCAATTGGTTTGATAAATGGTCTTTTGCAATTGCTATTATTCTCCCTAGTTGTTTGTCTGCCAGCTTGGCGGACAGGTCGAATGTCATACGTTGATATTGGTTGGCCCTGGGGTCTGACATTAATTGGTGTGCTCACTTGGATTTATAGTGAAGGTGATAGCATCCGTATTGCCATCGTTAGTATCGCCTACATTTTCGCCGGTTGCCGTATGGGACTTGGAGCCCTAAAGATGTGGAAGTTGGGCTATCTACAAACTGAATTTCCCCGCTATGAATATCAGAAACGTCGATGGCAACGAGACGGTAAAACAAACACTAGGTTAGCGATGCAAGTTGAAGCGATATTGCAAGGACTGGCTAATGCGTCATTTTTGGCAATGCCCGCTTTTGTTATAGCAACTAACCCGAATGAAAATATATCGATATTTGAAGTCATAGGAATTATTATTTGGCTTGGCGCTTTTGTTATGGAGACTGTTGCAGATATGCAAAAGCTCAGATTCCTTCGTAACATGAAAAAGCAAGGACTGAAAAACAAAGTCTGTAATGTTGGTTTGTGGAAATATAGTCGTCACCCTAATTATTTTGCCGAGTGGATGGTATGGAACGGTTTGGTTATTGCTGCTATTCCTTCATGGTTGGCATTATATCAACAAGAATCCTTGATTATTTGGTGCTTGCTAGGTATTGGAATTTTATTAGCCTCGAGAATGATGTACACCACCTTAGTATTTTATACTGGTGCTGTACCTTCGGAGTTTTATTCAGTGCAAAAACGTCCCGAATATAAAGATTACCAACAAACGACGAATATCTTTTTTCCGGGAGCTAATAAACCTTTTCCGACTTCAGATAAATCACAG
>JBLHLI010000195.1:0-5371 GCA_047618765.1 Enterobacterales bacterium
ATAATAATAAATAAAAGGCATGGAATTTGGCTGACTCACTCTTCACGGAATTAAAAAGACGAAACGTTGTTAAAGTTGCGGTTGCCTATATTATCGTCAGTTGGTTGATATTACAGGTTATAAGCTCCATTGTGCCTATCATTGAAGCTCCAGATTGGATATCAAAAGCCGTATTGATTTTCCTGATAGCAGGCTTCCCGATAGCCTTGATTTTTGCATGGGCATTTGAATTAACGCCTGAAGGCATCAAGAAAGACTCAGAAATTTCCAATAATGATACAAATTCAAAGCAATCAACCAAGCTTTTCTATAGCTTGATTGGTAGTGTCACTTTCCTTGCTCTAGTCTTTATCTTGTACCAAGAGTTTGTAGAGTCGCCTGAACAACAGCCAATATTGACTTCAAATCCGGAAACAAATACTACAGCTGTAAAGACCCCATCCAATAACAATACTTCAGCTTCAGAAGCTGAAACAGCAACATTAAAGTCAACGAATAAAAAAGCCATAGCCGTATTACCCTTCGTTAATATGTCTAGTGACAGTTCTCAAGAATACTTTTCTGATGGCATGACTGAAGAAATTTTGAATGTGCTGGCAAAAAACAAAAAATTATTAGTTGCAGCTCGCACTTCTGCCTTTTTTTATAAAGGTAAGAATGAAGACATACGGACTATTGGTAAAGCCTTAGGTGTTGCCTATGTACTGGAGGGAAGCGTTCGACGAGCTGAAGATGAGCTTCGGATAACAGCCCAGCTAATTCGTGTAAAAGATGGTTTCCATCTCTGGTCTGAAACCTATGACCGTAAAATGGAAAAAGTGTTTGCACTTCAAGAAGAAATTGCTAAAGATATTTCCAAAGCCCTCCAAGCACCTCTTGGCATTGAAGTTAAGCACCTTGTGGATAACAAGACTACCAATATGGAAGCCTATGATCTTTACTTACGAGGGCGTCAATTAATTCGACAGAGAGGTAAAAGCATTGGAGAAGCGGCAAACTTAATGACACTTGCCATAGAGAAAGATGAGCAATATGCCCCAGCTTGGGCATTAAGATCGATTGCACTGATGTATATACCAGGTTACATGAGCAGCTATAATGGTCAGCCAATTAATTATGATGAACTAATGGTCCAGGTAGGAATATCTGCAAGAAAAGCTGTCAGCCTTGATCCCAATCTAGCGATTGCACATTATGCTTTAGCAACTTTCTATCAACAACACCTTCAATGGGCTATGGCTGAAGATCAATATCTCTTAGCCATTAAACTTGACCCTATCAACATTGATATTATTGAAGATTACTCACAGTTTTTGCAAATTGTCGGACGACTAAAAGAATCTTATCAATTAGCTAAAAAAGGTATTGTACTAGAACCTAATACGCCAGTAGCTATTCTAAATTATATTGATAAATTGATATATAATTATACATCACCTAATCAGGCTGCAATTGAACCACTTCTTAATAAAGTTGAGAAGCTAGAACCATACAATCCCTGGCTTATTAATGTTGTTGTCTATAATTATATCCAACAAAACCAGTATCAAAAGGCCTATGATTACAATGAAAAATGTGAAGATTGTATTGGGACTCAAGGATATGAAGCAACCCAATATTACTTAAAAAATGTAATAGAAGGTACCCAACCTAATCTTTTAAAATACCCTCTCGCGGATACATTTTCACCCGTTCTTATCCATGCTGTTGGTGGCGTTGAACTTGTCTTAGATACTCTTGAACAATTCTATAGTTCTGATACTTTTTCCTCAGCGCAAGCACCCTTTATGTCTGAAGTTCGTAAGACAAAACGCTATAAAACATTAGTTAAATTTTTGGGATTAGCTGATTATTGGCAGCATAGAGGTTGGCCTGATTTTTGTCATCCTATCAGTGATACCGATTTTGTGTGCGAGTAAATGAATGTTACCTATTTTACTATTCAGAGACTAAAAGCTAAGAGACTAAAACAATGTTATTAAGCAGCGTTACTAAACATGTGAAAGATCAAAACTGGTTTGCAGTTTGGATCGATTTGTTGATTGTCATCGTGGGTGTTTTTATAGGTATTCAAGTAGCCAATTGGAATGAATCGCGAGTCGATGAAGCCCGTGCTACAGCTTACCTTGAACGAATAGTACAAGACTTAGATGTAGATCTAGTTTCTATCAAAGACAGTATGAGTTTCTGGAAGCAGGTTTCAGATTATGGAATGAGTGCTATTGATTATGCTAATACTAGTGAAAACAAATCGTTATCTGATTGGCAGATCCTGTTAGCTTTTTTTCAAGCCAGTCAACTTGGTGAATATTATCTGACTAAAACCACCTATAATGAACTTATCAATGCAGGTGATTTAGGATTAATTAATAATATCAACCTCCGCAATAAAATTTCACAATTTTACAATGAAGCGGCGGTCCAAGTTTTCGAAGAACGCCCACTCTATCGTGAACATATTAGAGGCTATATTCCTATCAAGTTACAAAACTATATATGGGAGCATTGTTATTCAAGTGATAATTCAGCTAAGCAAACTCTGATTAATTGCAAATCACCTGAGTTAGAGTTAAATATAAACGAAGTATTACAGACAATCGTTCATGATAAAGTACTGATAAGAGAATTGCGTTCTTGGTTATCCAGTCAACGAGTCTTCTTCATAGTAGGTGGCTATCAAATAAAAATCGCTAATGCATTGAAAGATGTGATTCAGCAAGAATTAAAATCACAGAATAATACTGATAAGGATGCTAGTAACTGATGAGTTTATTTTCAGAACTTAAACGTCGCAATGTCTTTCGTGTTGCAGCGGCATATGTGGTAATAAGCTGGCTATTGATACAGGTTTTCGGCTTAGCAGCAGACTCATTTGCGGCACCTGAATGGGTAATGAAAATGATTATCGTGGTGTTGCTTATTGGCTTTATTCCTACATTGCTATTTTCTTGGGCATTTGAATTAACACCAGAAGGCTTAAAGAAAGAATCTGATATTGAAAGCGATCGCTCAATCAATAATCATACTTCCAAGAAACTCAATATCATTACACTGATAGCGATCATATTGGTTGTTCTACTAATAATCGTCGATAGATTTTATAGTAAGTCTAACTCATCTCCTGAGACCATTAGTATCACTGAGCAAGGAGGTAACTCTATTGCAGTGTTACCCTTTATCGATCTCTCACAAAAGGGTGATGAAGAATATTTTGCCGATGGGATCTCCGAAGAAATTCTTAATGTACTAGTACGTATTCCAAAACTGAAAGTTGCCGGAAGAACCTCAAGCTTTAGCTTTAAAGGCCGTAATGAAGACCTAAGAAAAATTGGTGAAGCTTTAGGGGTGAATCATATTCTTGAAGGTAGTGTGAGACGCTCGGGTTCAAAACTCAGAATTACTGCTCAGTTAATTCGCGGTAAAGACGGTTTTCACTTATGGTCTGAGACCTATGATCGTGAAGCCACTGATATTTTTAAAATACAGGACGAAATTGCCCGAGCAGTTGCAAAACAGTTGGCACTTTCGTTAGGCTTGTCATCAAAAAATCTCGTTAAAGATCGCACCGATGATATTGTTGCTTATGAACATTACTTACATGCTAAACAGCTTTATCTCGCTCGGGGAACAGACAATCTAGAACAGGCTGCACTTCTATTACAAGAAGTCGTCGCCCGTGATCCTAACTTCACTCCTGCTTGGACTGCTATCGCTCAAGTGTATGCTGTCTATGGGTATTATCAATCAATTGAGATAAGGTCTAAGAAAAATAAATCCTGGCATGCTATTGGCTTAGCCGCCGTTAAACGTTCGATTGAACTTGACCCAATGAATGCAACAGCCATCACACAAATGGGAGTCTACTTTAGCTATAATAACCAATTTATTGAAGCTTTTGAGAGTTATGATAAGGCTCTAGGGATTTCATCAGAAAACAACGACGTTTTAGATGGTATTAGTCAAGCGATGTTAGATGTGGGCTACTTTGATGAAGCTGTATCATTATCAGAAAAAGCAGTTAAAAATGCCCCCCTCGTTGTTATTTACCGCAATACCTTAGGGCGGCACTATAAGACCCTCGGTGATTATGACAAAGCCATTGTTCAATTTAATGAAATGATAAAGCTCGATCCACAATGGGGTCCTTCATATAATAATTTAATTGATATCTATATCAACCAATATAAAATAGAAGACGCCGTAGCAATACAAAGTCTTCGTGTTAAGAATACAAATAGAGGACAGGAGTTTCTCAACTTTTTAAAGTTACTCCGTGATAATAAAAATAATAAAGAAGGATTATATAAGCTAATGAAAGGTGATGATGCTTACACAATTTCAATTTTACTCGATGATATGGATACTTATTTAGTTTATATGCAGGCTGTTTGGTCCCAAAAAAATCGTAATGATAAAGACATTTTTGATGGTGCACTAGTATCCACTTCGAACGGCGCTGAGGTTCTAAAGAGTCCCATCTGGAAAGCACAAATTCGTAAAGAAGGTATCTTGAAGCTGTGGCAATCTCGGGGCTTTCCTGCTCAATGCAAATCTCTTCCAGATAGTGACATTGAAGATGATTTTGAGTGTAATTTTAACAAGCAGGAATCAGAATGACATTATTCAATGAATTAAAACGTCGTAATGTTTTCAAAGTCGGTGCAGCCTATGTGGTTGTAAGCTGGCTTACGTTACAAGTCTTAGACTCTATTGTGCCAATCATAGAAGCACCTGATTGGGTAGCAAAGGTCGTTCTAATATTGCTCCTGTCTGGTTTTCCCTTTGCATTAATCTTTGCTTGGGCATTTGAATTAACACCTGAAGGTATTAAGAAGGAATCTGAAGTTGATCGTGAAAGTTCCATTACCCACACAACAAGTCGTAAAATCGACTTTATCATTATTGCCGCCTTAGTATTGATTATAGGAGGTCTGATTTATGAGCGTATTTTCTGGAATGAACAACCTGAAAATATTGAACATCAGACTAGTAGTAACACAACTTCAATCGACCAATCAGCCTCTACACTTGGCAACAAAAGTTTTCAAGACATGGATATTTTAACGGCACCTTCTATTGCTGTACTTCCATTCGCCAATCGCAGTAATGATGATGATGATCTCTATTTTACTGACGGGATCCAAGATGATATTTTAACTCAACTCGCTAAAATCAAAGCAATGAAGGTCACTTCACGAACTTCAGTGATGAAATACCGTGGTACAGATAAGTCCATTGGTGTCATTGCCAAAGAATTGGGCGTCAACACCATTTTAGAGGGCGGGGTGCAGCGGGCCGGTAAAAGGATCCGTATAAACGCTCAGTTAATTGATGTGGCTACCGATGAGCATCTTTGGGCTGAAACCTATGA
>JBLHLI010000196.1:0-5363 GCA_047618765.1 Enterobacterales bacterium
ACGCCGATCTAGACAATCGTATAGCAAATATTGTCAGTCAGTTGCTCGGTGGTGAACGAACAGATGACTAATCAAGTGGAAGAATTAACACTTACAGAGCGTTTACATGAATATCAAACACGTCTTCATTCACCTATTCCTCTTGTGGTGGAAGGCAAGCTAATAAGAATGGTTGGTTTAACACTAGAAGCTGTTGGATGCCAAGCTCCTGTGGGAACCCGTTGTAAAGTTACTACACAAAATGGCGAATATATAAAAGCTGAGGTTGTTGGTTTTTCTGGCGATAGCTTATATTTAATGCCTGCAGGTGAAATTCATAATATTAGTCCTGGCGCCAAAGTTATACCAACTAATCAAACGGCATCGGTAACTATCAGTGATGCTCTTCTTGGAAGAATTATTGATGGAGAGGGTGAGCCCATTGATGGTAAAGGTCCTATAATAGATGGTGTTGAAACATCAATTATTGGTAGACCAATAAACCCTCTACAGAGACACCCTATCTCTGAACCACTGGATGTTGGAGTACGCAGCATCAATTCATTATTAACAGTCGGAAGAGGCCAGAGAATGGGCTTGTTTGCTGGTTCTGGTGTAGGTAAAAGTGTTCTCTTAGGAATGATGACTAAATTCACTGCTGCAGATGTCATTGTAGTTGGACTCATCGGTGAACGTGGTCGAGAAGTAAAGGAGTTTATTGAAAATATTCTAGGACCAGATGGTTTAGCAAGGGCTGTGGTAGTAGCTGTTCCTGCAGATCAATCTCCTTTAATGAGATTAAATGGAGCTATGGTTGCTACAAGTATTGCAGAATACTTTAGAGATAAAGGTAAAAATGTCTTATTGTTAATGGATTCTCTAACTAGGTTTTGTCAGGCTCAAAGAGAATTAGCACTAGCGATTGGAGAACCACCAGCTACCAAAGGATATCCTCCTTCAGTCTTTGCAAAATTACCTAAACTAGTTGAGCGTGCTGGTAATGCAGATAAGGGAGAAGGTTCTATAACAGCATTTTATACTGTGTTAACAGAAGGTGATGATGCCCAAGATCCTATTGCAGATGCCGCTAGAGCAATCTTAGATGGTCATATTGTACTATCAAGACAAATTGCTGAAACGGGGCATTACCCAGCTATTGATATTGAACAATCGATTAGTCGAGTCATGCCACAGATAACGGATGAAGGCCAGCAAATGTCAATAACGGCTTTTAAGCAAATTTATGCTACCTATCATCATAATAAAGACTTGATCAGTGTAGGTGCCTATCAACAGGGCTCAGATCCTTATATTGACGAATCAATTGCAATGTTGCCCTCTATGCAGCAATTCTTAGCCCAGGGCATGAATGAAAAAGTTGACTTTAGTCATAGTGTTCAACAATTAGGGACATTAATGACGCAATCTAATTAGCACAAAGATCAACTAAGTTGAATTATGAATTATTTAGAGCGTATTTAAATTAAATAATAATTACTGTAAGTAAGAAAAAGTTAACTATACTGATGTTGTAAGTTAGACAACTTATCAACTGTATTAACACAAGCAAACTCATTCCAGTTGAGTTTATAAAGAGAATTGTATGAAAAAAAAGTCTGCACGATTAAGGCCCGTTGAAGAACTTGCCGAAAAGAAAGCAACTTCAGCAACTGAAACTATGGTTTCAGCAAGAGCTGAACACAGTGACCATGAATTTAAATTGAAAGAGCTAGTCACTTATCGTTTTGAGTATATTGAGCAATATCAGTCACGCGGAAAGGTTGGGATGCAGTCTGGACAGTTACAACAATATCAACAATTTATTAGTAAACTTGATGTTGCAATAGAACAGCAAAAGGCTGTAGTTTCACAATCCTTGATGGTACTAGAACAATCACAAGTTCATTGGAGAGATAAGAACTCTCACAAGAGAGCCATCAATAAAGCCGTTGATCGTTTTAAAAAGCAAGAATATCAAACTACTGAAAGAAATGAACAAGTTGCATCAGATGAGCTTAATACTCAGGCCTTTAATAATAAAAAACACTGATAGTGGTATCCAACAGTACTGTTAATTAATAGTGTTAATTTAGAACGTCAATTCCTTCAAACTCTAACATCTCTACTAACTTAATAATCGGCAGTCCTATCAAGGCATTTGGATCCGATGTCTCAATTGAGCGGAATAAAGAACAACCTAAACCTTCAGAACGAAAACTACCCGCACATTGATAAGGCGAGTCATTTTTTAAATAATATTCTATTTGTGTCGCTGATAATTCCCTAAAATGCACCCAAGTTTCATCTTGATGATATTGGTAATCTGAGGTTTTACTATTAAATAAGCACAAGCCTGTTATAAATTTAACAGAATGAGTAGAAAATTTAGTCAGCTGCTTTACAGCATTTTCATGATTGCCAGGTTTACCTAAAATTTGATTATCAAAGACGGCAACCTGATCAGAGCCAATGATCAAGCTATTGGGATTTCGTTTAGCAATTTCTTCAGCTTTTGCAATAGATAGTCGCTTTACCAGATCAGAGGGAGATTCGCCTTCAAAGCTTGTCTCATCAATATCGGGTGAATAAGTATCAAATTCTAATAGTAGCTTTTCTAACAAACTTTTTCGAAAAGGAGAGCTAGAACCTAAAATCAATTTCACTCGGACTTCTCCGGTAATTCTTTAACATAGAGATCTCTTTTAGGATAAGGAATTTCGACTCCATTGGCTAAGAATGCATTGTAAACATCGGCATTTAATGAATCGATGATGCGGCCTCTTAACACCGGTTGTCCAATCCAACATAAGAGCTCAAACTGAAGACCGGACTCACCAAATGTCCTGAACCTAATTCTTGGTTCAGGAATTTGTGTGATCGACTTATTAGCTTCAGCTGTTTTAAGCAATATCGAGCGAACTTCTTCAATATCACTACCATAGGCAACCGATATCTTAATGCGAATACGCATTTTAGTATTTCGACCACCCGTTTCATTAATGATTTTAGAGTTACCCATAATAGCGTTTGGAATGGTAATTTCTATATCATCTCTTGTTAATATTCTGGTGCTTCTAATGCCGATATGAGTAACTTCGCCTCTTTCACCGGTTTCAAGAATGATAAAATGACCAAGACTATAAGGAGAATCAGCTAAAATGAATACGCCTGCAAATAGATTGGCTAGAGTATCTTTAGCAGCAAAACTTAAGGCTAAACCTATGATACCGGCAGATGCAATCCAGGCAGAAACGTTAATATCCCAAGATATAAATACAAAGTAGGTCGCAAGACCAATGATGATTAGCATTGCTAAGTTATTAAAGAGTGGCAGTGTGTGCAATTGCACCATTTGATATCGGTCTAATTTGCGACTCATACTGGTTAATGACATTCTTGTAAATCTTAAAGTGAAGGTCATCCAGTAAACAATGCTAACCGTCCAAAGGACTGAAATACTGAACGAAGAAACTTTCTCACCGATATCAAGTATGAAAATTGCACGCCCTAATCCTAGCATCATGATACTGGCGATTACCGGCTTGTGAAATAGTTCTACAAAACGGTCATCCAATTCATTTTTTGTGGAGCTGGCCAAGCCTTTTAATACCTTTGTTAATATCAAATCAGCTAGTTTCGCGACGAAAAAAGAGATTATCAATATAATCAAGGCTTGTAGCCAGGTGCTAGGCGCTAGAATGGTAAACCATTCTGTAATGATATCCAGATATTGTTGCATTTATTACTCAGTAAATGTCTGCTTTTAGTGAGTAGTAAATTAACTTAACTATAGTAAGGAAACAACTGCTAATTCATTAAAGTGATAGTATTATTGATATATAACTATTAGTAATCTATATGATAAATATTATGAATTTGAGTTATTTGATGAATAGCGTACTATCTAATTAATTATTAATGCATCACTGAAAATTGATGTAACAAGCAAGAATTCAATGGAGTTTATACTAATGGCCGCTTTGACGTTATATGACAAACTGTGGAATGAACATCTGATTAAGTCTAATGATGATGGCATGGACCTCATTTACATTGATCGTCAGTTACTCCATGAAGTCACATCACCTCAAGCATTTGAAGGCCTGCGATTGGCTAATCGTAAGCCTTATAGAATTGATGCTAATCTGGCTGTCCCTGACCATAATGTTCCAACCACAGACCGAAGTTTGGGAATTACCGACCCTATAGCAAAATTGCAGGTTGATACTCTAGATGATAATTGTGAAGAATATGGCATTGTTGAATTTAAAATGTCCGACATTCGACAAGGTATTGTTCATGTAATAGGACCAGAACAAGGTGCTACTTTACCTGGCATGACCATTGTTTGTGGAGACTCTCATACAGCTACCCATGGTGCTTTCGGAGCTCTGGCCTTCGGTATTGGTACTTCTGAAGTTGAACATGTGTTGGCCACCCAGTGTTTACGTCAACAGAAAATGAAAAACATGTTAATTCGAGTTAACAATCAAGTTGGATTAGGTATTACAGCAAAAGATATTGTTCTTGAAATCATTGGCAAAATAGGTACAGCGGGTGGTAATGGGCATGCTATAGAGTTTGCTGGACAAGCCATTGAAGCTTTAACAATGGAAGGGCGGATGACTGTTTGCAATATGGCCATTGAAGCAGGTGCTCGTGTTGGGATGATAGCGGTTGATGAGGTCACAATCGATTATCTTCAAGGTCTTGCTTTTTCTCCTAAAGATGAACAGTGGGTGGAAGCTGTTGCTGATTGGCAACGTTTGAAGTCCGATACAAGTGCTAAATTTGATAGCATAATTGATATCGATGCAAGTCAGATTGAGCCACAGGTTTCTTGGGGTACTTCACCGGAGATGGTATTGGCTGTTAGTAAAAGTTTACCGCTCTTGTCTACTATTATTGATCCTGTAAAACTTGAGGGTACGAGTCGAGCTCTTGACTATATGGGACTCACAGAAGGTATGGCGGTGACTGATATCCAAATTGATAAAGTGTTTATTGGTTCTTGTACAAATTCAAGAATAGAAGACTTGAGAGCAGCTGCCATAGTGGCTAAAGGACATCAATTAGCTCCTTCAGTAAAGCTAGCAATTGTTGTACCCGGTTCAGGGCTTATCAAGCAACAAGCCGAGTCAGAAGGTCTAGATAAAATATTTATCGATAGTGGTTTTGAATGGAGAGAGCCGGGCTGTTCAATGTGCTTGGCGATGAATGCCGATCGATTAGAGCCTGGTGAACACTGCGCTTCTACATCGAATCGAAATTTTGAAGGTCGTCAAGGACAAGGTGGCAGAACGCATCTCGTTAGTCCTGCCATGGCAGCTGCTGCAGCGATAAAGGGACATTTTGTCGATGTCCGAGAATTTATGGCTGAACAG
>JBLHLI010000197.1:0-5334 GCA_047618765.1 Enterobacterales bacterium
GATGATGATTTAATATGGGAAATTCAACAAGCTGGTGCAAAAAAATTACAGCAAGCTGGCTTTGAGCAATACGAAATATCAGCTTGGAGTAAAAAATCTGAGCAATGTCAGCATAATGTAAATTATTGGGAATTTGGTGACTACTTAGGCATAGGCGCTGGCGCCCATGGCAAGATCACCGATTTAAGCTCTGAAAAAATCTTCCGTACAAGACGACGTAAGCAACCTAGTCATTGGTTAGATGATGAAATGAATTTTTTAGCAGATGCACCAGCCATTGAAAAAAATGATTTGCCTCTAGAGTTTATGATGAATGCAATGCGTCTAAATAGTGGTGTCTCAATAAATACTTTTACGGAACGCACAGGACTCTTAATTTCCGACATCATTGAGCCTCTAAGAAAAGCGCGAGATAGTCACCTTATGGATACACGATTAGATATCTTAAAACCGACAACTCAGGGTCTAAACTATTTAAATGATTTATTAGCGATATTTATGGATGTCAAAATTAAAAAGACTAATAACATTGTCATAAAAGAAATTACCTAGGTAATTTTCACAAAAATATAGACAGGAATTCATCATGGTTACAATGAACATAGATTATCAGGGAACGTTAAGAACCCACTCGACACATCAACCATCTGGTAATACAGTAATTACAGATGCGCCTCTTGATAATAAAGGTAAAGGTGAGGCTTATTCTCCCACTGATTTATTAACCAGCTCGCTTGGCTCTTGCATGCTTACAATCATGGGAATTAAGTCAGACGATCTTGGTATCAATATTGATGGTACTAAGGTTATTGTAGTCAAACACATGAGTAGCGACAGTCCTAGACGTGTTTCTCAAATCGATGTTGATATGCATGTGCCGTTTATCGTATCTGATGAGCATATGGCATCACTAAAACGTTCTGCCTTAAACTGTCCCGTTGCTCAAAGTATTCACCCTGATCTTACTATCAACTTTAAGATGACTTGCGAATAAACATCAGATCCCAGACGCCGTGACCTAAGCGGTGTCCTCTTTTCTCAAATTTGGTTAGAGGGCGACTATCAGGGCGTGGTATGTAATTTTCCTGTTTGGCAATATTTTCAAAAGCAGCTGATGATGACATCACTTCAAGCATATGTTCAGCATAATTTTCCCAATCGGTTGCCATATGAAAAAATCCACCGGGCTTAACTCTCTTGGCTATTGCTTCAACAAATTCCGCCTTTACTAGACGTCTCTTATGATGCTTTTTTTTATGCCAAGGATCAGGAAAAAACAACTGCACACCTGCGAGACTTCCCTCTGGAATTTTGTTTGCCATAACCTCAACCGCATCCTCATTGCTGACTCTAATGTTATTAATTCCTTGTTCGTCAATACCCTTTAATAATGAGCCAACTCCAGGGCTATGAACTTCAATGCCTAGATAATTTAATTGTGGATTCTTTTCTGCTTGTTCAAGTAATGACTGGCCCATACCAAAGCCTATTTCTAGAATAGTCTCAGCATCATTATTAAATAAAGTTGTGAAATTCAGAGCTTTTTGAAAATGGTCAATACCAAATACTGGCAGCAATTCATTAATCGCTTTTTCTTGACCTGAGGTCAGGCGACCTTCTCTTTTAACAAAGCTGCGAATTTTACGTTTTCTAAATTGTTCGTTCTTTTCTGATGGGCTTTCCAATGCTTTTTCCTATAACTCTAGAATGATATGTTTCATTTATGATTAGCAAGTGATCATGGACTATCAAAAGAATTTTTACTAGGATTAACCGCTTATTACTTAGGCTAAGCGTTAATAAAACAACATTTAAACTCTAATCAGACTTTACCAACTAGTCTGTTTATGTTTTAGTTGCATGTTCTAGTATTAGTAACGCTTTCAGATTTAAACAAAAGGCCGACAAGATATAAATTATGATAATGCCAGTAATGCCAAATACCCATGCTATCTTCGTTATGTTATTGACGGTCCTCGCCCTTTGGCTATTTAGAAAAGATACCATACCACTGGAGACTTCAAGTTTAGTTATCTTAGTTATTCTTGCCATGAGTTTCGCACTGTTTCCCTACCATAAGGAAGGCGTTAATCTTGAAGCAGGAGATTTTTTCTCAGGTTTTGGTCATGAGGCAATGATTGCCGTCTGCGGATTGATGATTGCGGGCCAAGGATTAGTGCGAACAGGTGCTCTGGAGCCCATTGGTAGAAACCTCGCTAAACTATGGCGCATTGCACCGAAATTGTCTTTGTTACTCACTCTAGTCATTGGGGCTATTTTAAGCGCTTTCGTTAATAACACTCCCATTGTTGTATTGTTACTACCCATATTAATATCGGTCTCTATTCGAACCAAGACTGACTCCTCTGGCTTATTAATGCCCATGGGTATGGCAACACTCGTCGGTGGAATGAGTACCACCATAGGGACCTCTACAAATTTATTAGTTATCTCTGTAGCGGCCGATTTAACCGGTCATAGAATGGGTATGTTTGATTTCGTATACCCTGCATCAATGGCAGCAGGCGTTGGTATTCTTTATCTGTGGTTAATAGCTCCCAAATTATTGCCCTCTAGAAAAGCCGGCATGAGCGATATTAAGCCTCGTGTATTTGCCGCTCAACTTGATGTTTTAAAGGGCTCATTTGCAGATGGCCAAACTCTACATGAAATCATTGCCAAAACCGACGGTCAAATGCGTGTCAACGGCATTAAAAGAGGTGTTGATCGTAACTTAATGACAATGCCTGACATAAAAATTAAGGTGGGTGACAGGTTAAGAGTGCAAGATACTCCTGATAACCTTAAAGAATATGAAAAAGTCTTAGGCTGCGCGCTCTTCTCAAAGGGGGTTTTAGTTGATGAAGACAACCCCCTTCGAGATGATGAACAACAACTAGCTGAGATTGTAATTATCAACGGCTCTCCTCTTGTTAACACCACTCTCGGTCAAATAAATTTCGCGAAACGTTTTAATGTGACATCGGTTGCACTACACCGTGCAGGGGCTGCGATGGATACAAAGCGTAAAGGTCTCGGTGGAATAACACTACAGGTGGGTGATGTGCTTTTGGTCCAAGGTACCGTTGCACAAATTTCAAAGCTGAAACGACGTGGTGAAGTCTTAGTTTTAGACGCCACTACCGATTTACCTCACACTAAGAAAGCCCCCATTGCTCTATTCATCATGGCTGGAATTGTTACAGCAGCAGCGACTGGAATAATGCCTATCGGAATTAGCGCCTTAACAGGCGTTGTGCTGATGTTATTAACCCGTTGTATGAAATGGAAAGATGCCGCCCTTGGATTAAGCATACCCGTGGTAATGATCATTGCGGTTTCACTTGCACTAGGTCTTGCGCTTGAAAAAACTGGTGGAGCGATGTTTCTAGCAGAGTTGTATGTCTATGCTACCAATGGCATGCCTCCAATCGTTATCCTCAGTGGTTTAATGCTGTTACTTGCTGTGATGACTAATGTTATCTCAAACAACGCTGCGGCGGTAATTGGTACTCCTATCGCCATTGCTGTAGCCAATTCACTTCAGATTGATCCTGAACCTTTTATTCTCGCTGTTTTATTTGGCGCAAACATGAGTTACGCGACACCAATGGCTTATAAAACCAATCTGCTAGTGATGAATGCTGGTGGATATAAGTTCTCTGATTTTATGCGAATTGGTATTCCTTTAATTCTCTTGATGTGGATAAGCTTCACTTTTATATTAGCTAGCATATACGATCTTACTCCCGCTTCTTAAATCGTGAATACTGAAAATTCCCCAACAAAGCTTAAGCTTCCAATTAAGCCCAACACTTTTAATCAGTTAGTGGTGAATTGGTTTAAAAAACATGGCCGCAAAGATTTGCCATGGCAACATGACCCAACACCATATCGTGTCTGGATATCAGAAATAATGTTGCAACAAACTCAGGTCAACACTGTTATCCCCTACTATTTGAAGTTCATGGAGACATTTCCAACACTCCAAGCTCTAAGTTCTGCAACAGATGACCAAGTTATGGCTCTTTGGAGTGGATTAGGCTATTACAGCCGTGCGCGAAACTTACATAAAACGGCTCTAGAACTATCTAACAACAAAAGTCCTTCACTACCTGACACTCTAGATGAGTTAGTGGCACTTCCAGGAATAGGCCGTTCAACAGCCGGTGCAATACTTTCGCTATCTATGAATAAAAAAGCAGCGATCTTAGATGGTAATGTTAAACGCGTTTTGGCAAGACATTTTCAAGTCTCAGGTTGGCCAGGTGATAGCGCAGTCTTAAAAGAACTCTGGCAATTATCTGAACTTCTAACACCTGATAATTCAGTTAATCAATATAATCAAGCAATGATGGACCTTGGTGCTACCCTTTGCACTCGTTCAAAACCGAATTGCTCAGCCTGCCCTATTTCAGAAAGCTGTCTTTCTTATAAACAAAGTAATCAAGCTGATTATCCCGGAAAAAAGAAGAAGAAAGTCCTACCTATTAAACATCAAAAATTTTATCTCTTAATTAATGATTCAAATGAACTGTTGATGGAAAAAAGACCTGCTACTGGAATATGGGGTGGCCTTTGGACACCACCTAGTTCTGATACTGAACTAGAAATTGAAAGCTATTTGTCAGAACAACTTAATATCGAAGTATCTTCAACTGAAATGCTGCCTGAATTTAGACATACTTTCAGCCATTTCCATCTACAAATATCACCCATTAAAGCTATATTCAGTAATTTTAATGGTACCAGTGAGAGCAAGTTACGTTGGGATAGTATCGAAAATTGGTTAAACCAAGGAATACCTGCTGCGGTGCGAATTATGCTTAATTCAATTAAGCATAATAATTAACAGTCTGAAAGGTGATCAGCATTGAAGATTAACGTATCATTACGTCCTGTAATTTAATAAACACGAGAATACTTATGAGCCGCAACATTCAATGCATAAAATTAGATAAAGAAGCTGAAGGAATGGATTTTGCACCCTATCCAGGTGATTTAGGTCAACGCATTTTTGATAGTATCAGCAAAGAAGCTTGGCAAATGTGGATGAACCATCAAACAATGCTAATCAATGAGAAACAATTATCGATGATTGATCCCGAGGCTCGTAATTATCTTGCTGGTGAAATGGAAAAATTTCTGTTCGGTGGAGATCTCGACAAAATTGAAGGCTATGTACCGGAATAAGCCAATTCTTATAAAATGTTCAACTTATTAGCCTTTTTTGACTTTTTACACTTGACTTAAAGGGCTCTAGAAGTTTTAATACGCGACTCTTAATCTATGACGTTCTCTTGTGAGATAACCGTATCGTCGTCCAAGTTGATT
>JBLHLI010000198.1:0-5290 GCA_047618765.1 Enterobacterales bacterium
AATTTACCTAGAACATCACCAACCGTTCTTGCAGACTTCTTGTGTTTAGATTGGGCACTTAATCCAAGTTCAGACATCGCATAAATAATGCGTCGCTGTACAGGTTTGAGTCCATCACCAATATGCGGAAGAGCACGGTCAAGAATAACGTACATGGAATAGTTAAGATAAGCTTCTTCAGTAAAGTCGGCCATTGAGCGGTCTTCAATACCATCCATGCTCATTTTTAATGAGTCAGTCATATATGTTTACCAAGTTAAGTATTATTATTTATTCAACTGTTTCGTGGACAGAAACAAGATTACCTTTTTTCTCTAACCAAGCTTTTCTATCAGGGGCGCGCTTTTTAGCAAGCAGCATATCCATCATTTTAAAGGCGTCATCTTTATCGTCTAAAGTTAATCTGACTAAACGCCTTGTATCTGCTGACATGGTTGTTTCTCGCAACTGTAGAGGGTTCATTTCACCAAGACCCTTGAAGCGTTGAACATTCACCTTACCTTTCAGCTTATCGCTAATGATGCGAGCAAGAATAATATCTTTCTCTTCATCGTCAAGAGCATAAAAAACCTTCTTACCAATATCGATTCGATAAAGTGGTGGCATAGCGACAAAGACATGGCCTGCTTCTACTAAGGTTGTGAAATGCCTTAGGAATAACGCGCATAATAACGTTGCAATATGTAGTCCATCGGAGTCAGCATCGGCAAGGATACAAACTTTACCGTAACGTAAATTTTCTAAAGATTCGGAATCAGGATCAATGCCTATAGCAACGGATATATCATGCACTTCCTGAGATGCTAATACTTGAGCAGAATCAACTTCCCAGGTATTTAATATTTTTCCTCTAAGTGGCATGATTGCCTGAAACTGTTTACTACGTGCTTGCTTAGCTGAGCCTCCAGCTGAATCCCCCTCTACCAGAAATAATTCTGATGCCATAGGATCTTCACCTAAACAATCAGCTAATTTTCCAGGTAAAGCAGGACCGGATGTTACTTTCTTTCGAGTAATTTTCTTGCTGGCTTTTAAACGTTTCTGAGCATTATCAATGACCATTTCTGCTAAGGAATCACCAATAGTGGAATGCTCATTTAACCAAAGACTAAAGGCATCTTTAATAACACCTGATACATAGCCTGCTGCACTTCGAGAAGATAATCGTTCTTTTGTTTGTCCTGAGAACTGAGGGTCATTAATCTTTACTGATAACACATAACTCAATTTATCCCAGACATCATCTGGTACTAATTTCACACCCCGTGGAAGTAAGTTGCGGAACTCACAAAATTCTCGCATTGCTTCTAATAATCCAGTTCTCAAGCCATTTACATGAGTTCCACCTAAGGCAGTTGGAATAAGGTTTACATAACTCTCTGTAACGGAAGTACCACCTTCTGGTAACCAAAATAAAGCCCAATCCAAACCAGTATCTTCACCAGAAATTGCACCCATGAATGGCTCTTCAGGTAAAAGTGTATAACCTACACAAGTTGTTAATAGATAATCAGTTAGACCATCTTCATAAATCCATTCATCTTTTTCATCAGTAATATTATTGAAAAAACGAACTCTGAGTCCCGAACATAATACTGCTTTAGCTCTCAACACGTGGCGTAATCTAGTTACTGAAAATCGTCCTGAATCGAAAAAGCTATGGTCAGGCCAAAATGTGATTGTTGTACCAGTGTTTCGTTTGCCAACAGTACCGACTACTTCTAATTCATGGACTTTTTCACCACTTTCATAAGCAGTAAAATATTCATTACCATTTCTTCGAACTCTAACTTCAAGTCTTGTGGACAAGGCATTAACTACAGAGACACCTACACCATGTAAGCCACCTGAAAATTTGTAGTTCTTGTCTGAAAATTTACCGCCTGAATGTAGTTTAGTCATGATCACTTCTACACCGGGCACCCCTTCTTCCGGATGGATATCGACGGGCATTCCTCGACCATCATCAGAAGTTTCAAGTGAGCCATCTTTATGAAGAATCACCGTAATATTAGTGGCAAAGCCTGCTAAAGCTTCATCAACACTATTATCTATAACTTCTTGGGCAAGGTGGTTAGGGCGGCTGGTTTCGGTATACATTCCGGGACGTTTTCGAACCGGTTCAAGGCCTGTTAGGACCTCAATAGCATCTGCATTATAGTTAGTTGTCATCAGTGAGGTATGTTACTTCGCTTAGTAGTGTTGGGTTCAAATGTTAAATAGTTCAAGTATTAATTTTTTCAATAAAAGTGTTAATAGCCTTTTACAGTATAATCCACCGTAAATTCAATATGATCAATTCTATTCACTTGTGTTTCAATTTTACCTTCATCGGTTAGATCAAGAATTCGATAACCGGGACTCTCTGTATCTGCCGAAAACTCTTTAGAAAAAGGTTTAAATTGAACAGAACTTGAAGGAGTAGCAAGCATTCTTATTTTACCACGATATTGATCATACATCTGATGAATATGGCCCCACAAAAGTCCTCGTATAGAAGAACAACCATCAAGAATTTCAAAGAATTCATCGGCATCTTCTAATCCCAGTGGATCAATCCATTGGCACTCAATATCGACAGGATGATGGTGTAAAACGGGTAACAGATAGGAAACTTGTTGTGATTTAATCGCTTTGGTTAAGTAATTTCGTTGTTCTCTTCCCAGTCGTCCATAAACCTGACCCGGTAAAGCAGAATCTAATAATATTATTTGCCACTGTCCTATATTTATTTTTTTAGCAGCAGAAATATTAACACCCTTTACAGATTTAGCCATTTGATGAACATCATCATGATTGCCAGGTATCCAGCAAATTGGCAATCCAAGCTCATCCATGACTGTTGAAAAATATTCATAGGATTCTGGTGTTTGATCCTGACTAATATCACCTGTTGCAATAATCAGATCTGGATTTATCTCTTTATCAACAATATCTTCAAGCACAGCTCTCAAACTTTTTCGAGTATTGAGCCCTAAGAGACAACCTTTTTCTTCTTTAAATATGTGAGGATCAGTCAGCTGAATTATCTTGGGGGTTCTTTCACCCACATCGATAGTCAACTCTTCCTGTTCATTTTCCCAACCGGTCAAAAGTTCACTCCTCTTTTCCTGTTTGTTTCCCAACCACTATTGTTTCAGTAGTTAAGCCATGTTTCAAACAAAATGATAACCATTCGCCTAAAAAAGTATTTAAACTTTGCTTTTCATCTTTTTGCAGCATATCAGGATTTGGATAAGGATTCACAGGAATCATGGCTATTCCCTTATTATCAACTACCTCTGCGAGGTGCGCATCATGATAAAGCCTGACGTCTATGCCTGTATCAGTCAGCCAAATCGGTTGTTCTGCATCATTAATTATTTCTTTAAGACTAGCGTTAACATTAGTCTCAAAGAAATAATTAACCGAAAACCTGATACAAGTTGTATAACGACAACGTTCAAGTATCTTAAAGTTTACGATAAAACGCTCATTAACAATAAACTCATACTCATCTTCGTCGTCATCTTCCATATCCGGAAGCAACCTACATAACAGCATATAGTTCAGTTCACACTGCCCCATAAAGTTACTAAAATTATATTTGTAGGATTTTTTTTGCATTACCTTTTATTCACAACAATGTATTCTGTTTTCAATACATCTGAGTATGCCAGTGATTTAACTCAATGTCCTCAGCAAATTCATGATAATTTGCTTAATACTCTTGATCTGTTAACCAAAGCTCATTTAATTTTTGCTTATTTAATAATATATATTGCATAGCTATTAGAGCTGTTGCGTTTTCAAACAGTCCTTGTTCAAGACCTTTAGACACCTCATCCAATGTCATGGTGAATACCCTAATATCTTCGTTTTCATCTTCTAGACCAAAGATACCATTCGCGTCTGTTGCATCGACTCTTGCGCAGTACAAAGTTATTTTTTCAGTACTGCCACCTGGAGTCGTAAAATAACTGCCAATTTCTATCAGGTTTTCAATAACTTGCCCTGCTTCTTCTTCGGCTTCACGTATTGCTACGTTCTCTGCAGTTTCACCTTCTTCAATTATTCCAGCAACAATTTCAATCATCCAAGGACTCTTGGTTGAGGACAAAGCACCCGGTCGAAATTGCTCCAATAAGACTACTTGCTGTAAGTTCGGATCATACAAAATTACCGCCGAGGCATTGCCTCTTTCAAATATTTCTCTTTGATAGGCTTCACTCCAGCCTCCCTTAAACATCCGATGTTTAAAAATAACTTGTTCTACAGCAAAATATCCTTTAAAAACGGTTTTACTGTCTATTATTTGAAAATCTTTATGCACAAATGTAACCATATTTTCTTCTACTTTTAAATGAAGGTAGCTTTTAGATGATAATTTTATGCTGTCTTAGATTAAATTACCTTAGATTCCGCCTTTATTCTGCATTTTTATTAATTAATTTTAAGCTCAGGGCCTGTGAATATTTCATAATCTGTTACACTTGCCGTATTGTTATTGACCACTATTCACCATATTCTGACCTCTGTTTCAGATAGTTGGGTGAAGAGAGGTTAATTCTTACTTGCACACAAATTTGAAGAATGGATTTATAAATGAATATTGAACAAGCTCGCTTCAACATGATAGAACAACAAATTAGACCTTGGAAGGTTCTAGATCCTCAAGTATTGAATCTATTATCATCAATACCAAGAGAACAATTTGTCCCTGAAGCATACCAGGGCTTGGCCTTTGCCGATATAGCGATACCTTTAGGTAATAACCGCTTTATGATGCACCCAAGAGAGGAAGGCCGTTTATTACAAGCAATTAAACCAAATTCAAATGAGAGGGTGCTGGTTATTGGTACAGGTACAGGTTTTTTAACAGCACTACTAGCTACGATAGCCGGTAAGGTTACAGCCATAGATTCCAATGAAGAATTTATTGAAGCCACAGCTAAGAATCTAGATGCATTGAATATAACAAATGTAACATTATGTTGTTCTGACACAAATTTAGGTTACAAGACCAACGCACCTTATGATGTCATCGCAATACTTGGTTCAATGCAAGTAATGTCAGAAACCATCAAGCAACAACTCGCTGTTGGTGGTCGTATGTTTTGCATTATTGGTAAAGAACCAACTATGGAAGCCTTACTTCTAAATCAAGTTAGAGAAAACGAATGGCAAGAGGAAGGTTTATTTGAGACCTCAGTGCCAGCTTTGGAAAATTCACCAGAAGCTGAACGATTCCGCTTCTGATTAGTTATTTTGACCACTAACTTTCAGATAAGGTAAACCAATTACTGGTTTC
>JBLHLI010000199.1:0-5284 GCA_047618765.1 Enterobacterales bacterium
GTGTAAAAGTACAGGCATTAACAATTGAATCAATGATGAAAGAACTCAACCACGCCATTATTGATGTTTTAAAGATGGATATTGAAGGTTCCGAGTATGATGTTATTGATAATCTCATGCTTTCTCAAGTGAGACCTCGAATGCTATTAATAGAATTCCATCATCGATTTAAAGGAATTGGAAAAGAGAAAACCATAAATACCGTTGAATTGCTCCGAGAAAATGACTATTTAGTAAGTAGTGTTTCGGTCACGGGTAGAGAAATGTGTTTTGTTCTTAAAACATCTGCTCATGAACTATCAACCACATGTAGTCTTTAGTTGTTCCTGGAATAACCATCACAGCTACCCTTTACTGCTAATAAATTCTTTGCGGGTCATATTGGTTTTGTTAGTCATAGGCTGCCTCCTTATGGGCATCTTCAACCTGCTGTAACATTGTAGCTAATTGATTTTTATCATGCCATTTGCCTTTTAGCATAACGCCGGTTATCGTTTTGGTGTTTTTAATATCAGTCAAAGGATTCTTAGCAAGAAGAACAAACTCAGCATTCTTGCCTTCGTTAATTGTTCCTGCACTGGCTATTCTCCCAAGGAAACGTGCACTGATAACCGTTGCAGCCCTGAGTATATCGTAAGCGGGTATACCCACATCTTGCAGATGTTGCATTTCTTGGTGAACTGAAAATCCAGTGACTTGTATACCAAAATTATCACTTCCTACCAATAAGGGAACCCCGGCTTTGTGTAATGCTAAAGTTAACAGGCGTGTACCTTTAATCACTTTCTTCATATAGTTCAGTCCCAGTGGACTTAAGAAAAACTTCTGATGATAGTCACTTTTTGGGCTCGTCCACCAGGCTAGATCAGCTGGAGGAAGATATTTGTTTATCTCTCGAGATTTAAGTGCTTCAAATCGTTTGGGATCAGTCCAATCTTGGATCATCGCCACTGTGCTTAGCGTCGGAGCCACATAAATACCACTGTCTTTCACTTGAGTTGCAATATCTTTAGCGAGTTTTTCATCCATATCAACAACGGCCAAATTGTCCTCGTCAGAGAAAGCCATCACGATGTCTTCAGCATGAACAATACTTGCCATTCGTAGTGCGAACTCAAATGACTTGTCACGTTGTGTATGACCTAGGGTTGGAATACCTGCTTTCTCGGCTTCATCGAGTAAAGTGAGATAAGCATCTTTGGCGATATTTCCATGTATTTTAATGAAGTCATAGCCTCGATCTTTGTGATGTTGTACCATTTTTATGGCGTCTTCAGAGGTTTTAACATTATTATTATCTACCTGAGGGCCAACTGTTTTAAAGAAGGGTGATAAATTCGATTTTTTATTGGACCGATTTCTTATTGCGATAGTATCTTGACCTCCCCATTCGCCCATACCCAATACACTAGTTATGCCATTAGCGATTAGCATTTTATATTGTAAATCATCAGCTTCAGTGGAATACCCAATTTGATGGTA
Source organism: Enterobacterales bacterium (assembly GCA_047618765.1). GTDB lineage: Bacteria > Pseudomonadota > Gammaproteobacteria > Enterobacterales. The sequence continues at coordinate 1,483 of JBLHLI010000199.1, forward strand.
ATGAGTATCTGACAGGCCAGGGATCATAAATTGACCGGCACTTTCTATAAGGCGGTCAGCTTTAACGTTTAGTTTTGATGATGCAGGCTCAATACTAATGATCTTATTATCAATAACAATAACTCTGTGATCATATAAAACTTGTTCTTTATCCATTGGGATGACATTGACGTGATCAAAGACCAATGTTTCGCTTTTAGCTTGCATGCTAGCAACTGCGATTAGCAATAAACCGATTACTTTGTATAAAATGTTCATATATTCTTCCTGCCCCAATTTTCAGTGGGCTTGCTAAATAGACTGTAATTTAGAGTTTTATTGATAATGCAGTAACTAAGGTAAAGTATTAGGCTGGGTGAAGTCGTCCGATTTGATAATTCTGGACGTACAGAAATAGCAGACTGCACCTTTAGTAGTTACTATTACCAAAGAAGCTATTGATATTGCTTTATATATTGACTAGGAGTTACCCCTACAAATTGTTTAAAAACGGCATTAAAGGTAGATTTTGAATTAAAGCCTGCTTCAAAAGCAATATCCAGAATACTATTTTGTCGTGATTTATCGCGCAAGGAACACTTTACTTCTTCTAAGCGCAGTGAATTTATGTAATCAGAAAAACTTTGTTCTCCACCTTGATTGATGGACCAAGAGATCATTTGATCGGTTAATCCCATTTCTCCAGCGAGCTGTCTTAGGGAATACTTGGCTTGACGATAAGCAAAGGATTGTTCCAGATGCTTATTGATACCTGCAAAAATACTACGTGCCTGTTCTAGTTCGCTGATAAGGTCATTACTTGATTGATTTTTCTTTGCAGTGATAATGTTTTCAAACTCACTAATTCCTGTAAACAATTGAGGGTGACGTATGGCTTTTAATGTAAGATATACAGTGATTAATAACGAAAATAATTCACTCAAAAAATACCAGTTAACAAACACTTCATAACTAACTTGTAGTTGCAGGTTTAGGCGAATGAAATTAATGAGTTCTATAATTCCAACCACAACAAATGTTTTGGTTAACCAATTAAGTGCATGGCTTTCACTATCAGCAGTAATTTCGACGAGGATTTTATGATAGTGCTGTAATAATCGAAACGTTAAGAAAAAGTATATGAGCAATATAACAAATGCTACTTGCAATAGCTCAGGCCACCAGAAGGTAAATCCCAGTCCAATGAAGGCGGGAAGAAAATGGAAAAGATGTTTTTTTAGCTCTAGGTCACCATAAATTAGATTCTTGGCAAACAAATAATATAATGGTCCTATTGCTAAGGTAATAGCTGGTGTGACTAAAGGAAGTTCGCTAAAAAGGTGTAACTCCTCAACGATATTAAATACTTCTTCAATAACATGGGCTACCAATAATAGAAGCAACGCTTTGAAACGTTTCTCTCCAAAGACTAATAAAATACTAAAAATAGCTATTGCTAAATACATGAAATGTAGAATATTGACAGGAGCGATGGTTATTATTGTTTCAGACATATAACTTCATTATAACTCTAGTTGAGTATTGCCAGCAACATTGACTGCAGTTGTGATGATAGTTGCTGCAACTGTTTATATACCATGGTGAGAGTTTCAAACTTAGAACGTTCAATCGATTTTTATAAAAATGCACTAGGTATGCATGAACTAAGAAGTGATAGCATTTATTGAAGATCCTGATGGCTATAAAATTAAATTAAGAGAAACAGTATAAAATTAATAGCCTTATACAAAACTGATTAACTTAAATCGTTCACAGCACGAAATGCCTCGTCGATAGCAACATTCGTTAAAGCATTAGCACCAGCATCAGCATTGGCAATAGCAATATTGCCAAAGGCTTTTCTGGCAATTTCATGGGGTGCACTACCTTCAGGCCAGTCGGGATCCCATAAATCGAGGTAATCATAGCTATAGCCATGTGGCCATCGATTCACAGTTATGGCTAGAATATCGGTTTCTACATCAAAGCCTGCCGGTCCTAACATGCCATCAAGCACTGTACGAACCTCTCGTTCATAATCTTCGAATTTCAGGGACAACATTTGCATGCGACTATTACGGTGTTGTTCTTTAATAGTGAGCCCTTGCTGATTTGCTGCAATTGCTCCCCAGAACATCATGGCAACGGGTCCATCATCATTCCAATCATGCTTATAATCGGCAGTATTGACACCTTTTACAAGCCAGGTTGCACCATGCATTCGACCTGGACAATAGGCTCCACTAATACCCAGTTTATCAGCGGCCTTACTGCTTTTTAATAACACATTAGTAACGATTAAAGGACGCTTTACCTGATAACTTGCCGCCTGTTTTTGTGCCTTGGGAAGTTCTGGACACAGATGGGGAATAATGGAATGGTAACAGGCTAATATACAGTGCTTTGCTTTAACTTTTAATACGGCATCGTCTTTGATATAAGAGACGCTAACGGCTTCTCGACCCTTCTCATGCTGTACATTAATAACGGTAGAATTAAGTCGCAACTTTATTGCACTATCTACTTTGTCTAACATTGAATAATCAAATTTTGCTGTGACAATATCATCCATATCTTTACCCGGAGCAACAGCAGGGATTAGTTTTCTGACTAGCAGTCTTGCAATGGATGCATTGCCATCGGGAAACATTGCTACTGAACCTCCAACAGGGTTGTCACTTACGACGTCACCGCCACCAAGAATATGTTTGATCGGAAGTCCAGCACCGATACATTCGGCAACAGAAAGGCTATGGGCGCTAACTCCCCAATAACCATCGGTAGTTTTAATAAATAATGTAGCGGCCTCAGCCGTAAGTTTGCCAAATTTGAGTAAGAAATCGATATAACTGGTTTTGTGCATCATTTGATGAATTTCTGTCTCACTCATACTTTTGGTGATATCGGTACGTTGGGTGACAAAGTTTTTCAAGCTAGTTTTTGATACATCACTTAGTGGAAATTCATCGATTTTATCAGCCAGTAATGTGAGACTAAAATCACGGAAGTTGCAAGGCACGGCTAAAACATCCTTGCCATAAGTTTGTTTGTCGAAATAGATGGCTGGGCCTTTCTTACCATCATAGCCATAACTAAAATCAGTCTGTTTTAACAGACCTTGAACATCGACACCTATTTCTATTAAAAATTCATTCACCGTATCACTGAACTCCTGATGTTCAAGGTTCATTGTACCGCCCCAAGACAGACGCATTTGACCACCTTGATGGAATTCATTGCGCTTGGCATGACCTCCAAAATCATCATGATTCTCTAAGATCAGAATGCGTGCAGATGGATGTTGTTTGCGGTAGTAATAAGCTGATGCTAGTCCGCTAATGCCACCACCAACAATGACCAGATCATAGCTTTCACCACTGTCTTTGGCTGATTGCCAATTTTTACCTTCACGAGCTAGTTTATGAGCATTTTCAAAGGCACCGGGATGAGAACCCCTAAGGCCTGTTCGGCTAGGTGGATAGTTATCATGCATCGGTGTGATAGGTGTATCTATGGCAGCTATTTCATCAGCGAAAGTCATACCTGGAAGTGACATACCTATAGAGGCTAGGGATAAGTCATGGATAAAATCACGACGACTTATTTTCCTATGCATACCTAAAGCTTTATCTGTTTTTTTCATTGTTATCTCCTATGCGACTGATTTCAAAAGTAATACCACCAGCGCCACTGCCGAGTACACCACGTTGTGAACTAAAATACATTCTTTGATATGTCGGATCGAAAGCTGGTCCGGTGATTTCAGAACGCTTGTGACCAATAATCTGTAGAAATGGAATAACTTTTTGATCCTGAGTTAAAA
>JBLHLI010000200.1:0-5276 GCA_047618765.1 Enterobacterales bacterium
AGATAAACCATCAAATTGAACTTAATCAACAACAACAGATTGATGAACTAGCAGAGCAAGAAAGAATACTGCAGTTAGATATCGACAATGAAAGTCGCTTAGTATTAGAACGTCAAGTCAATGACCTACGTTTAGCAGCAATAGAAGCTAATAAGCAAGCAGAAGACCAGGCTATTGTAGAGCTTGAGGTAGCCAAAATTGAAGAAGCTGACCAACAGTCACAAAAGCTGACACCTACAACAAGGGTTCAACCTACCTACCCTAAAGATGCAAGAAAAGCTGAAATCGAAGGATGGGTTGATTTTGAATTTACTGTAAAAAGTAATGGAGAAATCGAAGATCTAGTTGTAAAAGAAGCGAGCCCTCGACGAGTTTTTAATAAAGCAGCCATAGCAGCCTTTAAACAATGGACATTTTCACCCTTGCTTCAAAATGGTAAAAGTATAGACCGCTTGAATGCTAAGTATAGGGTGAAGTTTATGTTTGAATAAGAGGTTGTTAATTAGTTATTAACCCCAGAAGCTAGGGCTAAAACAACTAACCCGTCCACTTTCATATTTCAATCCATCTGGATGGTCATAATTTAATAATAGTGGCCCATCAATATCAACAAAGTCACACAACTGCGCAATGACAAATGATGGAGCCATGGACAAAGAAGTACCGCACATATTACCCACCATCAATTTATAACCTTTTTCTTTAGCGGCCTTTGCCAAGTTGAGCGCTTCAGTTAACCCTCCGGTTTTATCTAATTTAATATTAATCATACTATAACGACCATCAAGCGCTGCTAATTCACTGGTATCTAAACAAGATTCATCTGCTGCTAAAATGATGGGAGAGACAAAGCCTTTGAGCTGTTCATCTTGACCTCTAGCAAGGGGTTGTTCAATCATTTCAAGGTTAAGTTTGATACAGGGGGGGATTAAGCTCTTCAGTTGCTCAAAGCTCCATCCTTGATTCGCATCAACAACTAGTTTTGCATCAGGTCGAGCTTGGCGTATTGCTTGAAGTCGTTCTAATGGTTGGTAACCATCGAGTTTAATTTTTAGTATGGGATACTCTGCAGCCGCCGCAGCCTTTTTAGCCATAGCCTCGGGAGTATCTTCTATACCAATGGTATAAACGGTTGTAACAGGCTTAGGATCGATATTGGTAAGTTCCCAAATGGTTTTACCACTTTGTTTACATTCAAGATCCCATAGTGCACAGTCAATGGCGTTTCGTGCTCCTCCAGATGGAAGTAATTCTAGTAGCGATTGTCTAGTAATCCCTTGACGAAGTTCATCAGCAACTCCGTTGATCTGCTTGACTATACTTGCGGCTGATTCATCACAATAAAAGACTCCCTGAGCTTCACCAATGCCGCAATGCACTCCATCAGATATTTTTATGACCACTGAATCGGATGAGGTCCACTCTTGTCCTGTAATGCGAAAAGGCTGTTTAAATTCCCAACTCTCAATATGTACACTAATGTTTAACATAGCTCTCTCAATACCCTTAAATAACGCTAATTAAAAGTTATGTTACCCTAGTTCTAACTAATACCAAACAATATATAAGTTTGATTTAATGCCTGTTCTAATCTTTAAACGGCTCTATGGATGGATAGTTGGGAATTAAAGTTAATTTAAATATTTGGTTAACTTAAGATATAATGCATAATCACAAACACTAATAATAAATAAAGGATCTAGCAAACTTTGAACACACTAAAGCATCTGTTTGATAAAAATGTAGAATGGGCAGAGTCAATAAAAGCTAAAGACCCTGATTTTTTTAAAAATCTATCGACTCAACAAGCTCCCGAATATTTATGGATCGGATGCTCAGATAGCCGAGTACCTGCAAACCAAATCATTTGTCTGCCTCCTGGAGAAGTCTTTGTTCATAGAAACATAGCTAATGTTGTAGTGCATTCTGATTTAAACTGTCTGTCTGTTCTACAGTTTGCTGTTGAGATACTCAAGGTTAAACACATCATCGTTTGTGGCCATTATGGATGCGGTGGCATTAAAGCAGCTATGTCTGATAATGATCATGGACTTATTGATAATTGGCTAGGACATATTAAAGACGTTGAACGTTTTAACAAAGACAAGTTAGAAGGTATTGAAGGTCAAGCTAGGTTTGATTTACTCTGTGAGTTAAACGTCAAAGAGCAAGTGACTAATATCTGTAATACTACGGTGGTTCAGAAAGCCTGGAAAGCAGGTTCTAAACTATCGGTACATGGTTGGATTTATAATATCGGAAATGGCATTCTTAAAGACTTAGAAAGCTGCGTTTCTCCTAATGATTAGGAAAAACGCCAAGCTTTTAGCCTCTTAATTCTTCCATGTCATTGATAATGTCATCAAGCTTTCGAATAGTATTGCCATAGACAAGATCTAGATCCATTCGATAGAGAACTCCACCAAATAACCCAAGCAGAGCCGTGATAATAGCCACTGGTACTAGAACATAGACTGGAATGCCCATTACTAAGGTAGTAGATGGGAATGCTATTAATAAGTCACTTAAAATAAGATCCCAATATTCTGAGAAATAGCCTCCAACTATCAAGCCTAAAAAAAGTAATGGATAAAAATATTGATACAACCGGGTATAGCTCGAAATTTGCACTTTCATCCAACTATCAAATGATTTTAGATATTCATAGCTTGAAATTGTTTTATCAATCTTGTTCAAGGTCTTCATATGTTTTTGACCATTAAGCACTAATGCATTAAGTAGTAAAAAGACAATAATTCCAAGAACGGGAACCTTACCCACAATAGTAGCGATTAAAATGACGATGGAACTGATTGCTATGGCAATTAAGTTTATTTTAAACATCCTTTTAAATTTATCGATGATATGAATTGATTTCTGTTCATAGAGATTATTAATTTTCGGGATAATTAACTCATCGCTTTTCAAAAATCCTTCTTCCCAAATACTTTCAATTGATTCATTCATCTAATAATTTCCTTAACCTCAGTTTTATTCGTTTTATACGAACACCAATATTATTTGGTGTAGTCTCGAAAATATCAGCTATTGATTGGTATGACTGTTCTTCAAGATAGAGAAGAATAACCCCCCTATCGACTTCAGATAATTGTCTGATAGCTTGATAAAGCTTATTTAATGATTCATCAGCAAAGTCACAGCGTTCTTCCGCAGGAATTTCAGGAACATAATCAGATGCAAATTGATGAGGATCATTTTTAGACTTCTTTAGCAGAGTCATACAAACATTTAGAGACAATCGATAGTTCCAAGTCGACCATTCAGACTTGCCTGAAAAGTTTTCATAACTTCTCCAAATCTGTAGGCATACTTCTTGGTAATAATCTTCAAAATCAACTTGAGTATTGGTATAGGCTTTACAAATCTTAATAATGATTCCCGCATAGGGTAAGATTGATGTTTTATAAAAGTCACTGTTCATATCGATTCGTCTTTAAATTACTTAATATGTTAGTGGTAGCGTTATAAAAACATTACACCTTTATTGGAAATTATTTTCGATTTAATGTAACCAATTGAATTTAAAATATATTATTTTTCACGGATTGAAGGATTATTGAAGCACCTTGACGAATATTGATGAATATTAAGGGATTACATAGACAAAAATGGAACAGAAGTGCAAAACACTTCCAGCAAGTACAAATAGATGCCAGATCGCATGGTTAAAAGGAAGTTTTTCCCATACATAGAAGATAACGCCTAATGAATAAGCAACTCCCCCTGCTAAGAGCAAAAATAAGCCATTAGTTGCTACTGTCTCCATCATTGGGTTGATTAAGAAAACGGCAAGCCAGCCCATTCCAAGATAGAGTACCAGAGAGATTTTTTTTAACGCTTTAATATGGACAAATTCAAATAACACACCAAAAAAGGCAAAAGTCCAAATCAGCGGAAATAAAAACCAAACGGAACTATCTCTCAAACTAACTAAAAAATAAGGGGTATAAGTACCAGCGATAAGAATATAAATTGCGGCATGATCAAGTTGTTTTAAGACTGCCTTAGCTTTGATATGAAAAACGCTATGGTAAAGGGTGGAGGCGCTGTACATAATAATCAAAGAGCTACCATAAATGCTACTAGCTACCATGTGCCAAGCATCACCATTCATCGCCGAGTAAGCAACTAACAACGCCAAGGCTGTAATGCTAAAAAGCACACCAAGACCATGGGTAATACTGTTGGTTATTTCCTCTGCTAAGGTGTATTCAGCTGTGGACATTAATTATCTACTCCGGAGTTAATTCTAAGAAACCTTGCTGATGTTCAAGTATCTCACTTTTAAGAATATATTGCCGTCTAAATTCGCCATTGGCATACATTTCACCTTGATCACTATAATGTTTGTCCATGATCACACCTGATTGTCCAGTAGGATTAATACCCCAACTATTTTCTATGTCACCAAAATCAATAATACGTCTTGTTGAAGGTCCATAGGAGGCGACGAAATCTTCATCAGAAAGACGAAATATCATATTGTTAATCGTTTCATTGCCACCGGCTGCCTTGAAAGGACCAACGTTAAAGACTTTGTCCAAGGGTTTTACATTACCTAATGGATGTGAATGTTGCATAACAAGTGCATTTTTCCATTTCCAGTTTTCTATATTACTGCCATATTTTTCTTCAAGTTTAGTGAGCATAGAGTTCCAACTAGATATGATTACCTCTGATTGAGATTCGATAACATCCGTTGATTGGATATTGTCCCACCAAGGAGAAGATGGCTTGGCAATCATTTTCCAGAGTGTTTTATGACGTAAAAATCCATCTTCGAAAATTGCGTAATCATGCTCGCCCATTTCATCTCTAAAGGTATGACTTAGAAGTTCTTTTTTGAAGTAGTAAAATAGAGTGACTGCTACCTCTTCAGGATCGTGGACAGCATCCCAGCTTTTAAAAGCATCTAATGCAGTACGGTTTAAATCATTGTCTGTTGAGTTAGCTGATTGCAATAATATTGGAAGTATTACCTCTTGAACTTTTTGTACTAAGGGAGAAGTATTATCCAACAACATAGCTTTCATCATATTCGCATCCCATTGATTCTCATCACTATAGAGATAATCTGAAATACGCTCTGCTCTATCCCTAGGCACGTAATAACCTGGTATTAAACCAATACCCGTATCAGACGGCTGATTATTCGATGAAAACAATGCTCCACTGTCAGGATTTAATATCTGAGGATTATTAGAAAAATCATAAAAACCGAGGGGATCATCTTTGCCAGAAGATCCATCCAAAAT
>JBLHLI010000201.1:0-5250 GCA_047618765.1 Enterobacterales bacterium
AATAAATTTCCTAAGTTTTTTTGACGCAGTAATCCTAGCTCAGTTTTTGCTAACCAAAATAGCGAATTTGATGTAATTAGTGGCCGTAGATTATTTTGAATGTTCGCTGTCAGTTCAACAGATTTGTTCTCCATGTTGAGCTTTGATTTGGTTACCTCACCTACAACAATACCTTTGTAAGTAATGCTTGCACCTACTTTAACGGCTGTAGAATCTAGTAAATCTAAAACAATATTAAAACCTTGTTGTAGAGCACTTTCGTGAGAATCAAATAATTGAAATGACTCACCATCTTCAACCATCATAGTAATACCCATTTCAGCTTCTGTTGAAAATGCTACACCACCACTTAACAGACTATCCATTGAAGCAGTATTCACTGATAATCCCGCTGCAGAGGCCTTAATTGATACACCGCTAACATTATAAAATTGACTATAGGGTTTCACACGATTTTCATATTCTGGTTGGATATGAATATAAATTGTCACGTTATCATCGTCTTTATTTAATTCTATAGATTGAATAGTACCCACTTCTATTTCTTGATAATAAACACCGGAGCCTGGTTGTAGGCTAGCAGCCGTTTTTGACGTTAATTTTAGATGTAATCCTGCCGCACTATAATTTAATGCTGGTGCTGATTCTGCTAGAATAAACTCCCTTTGCTCTGCCCCCTCTCCTACTTGAACATTGAAATATACGCCGCCGATAATTGCATCAAGCCCTGTTATTTCAGAGGCCTTTAGCTTAGGTTTCACCAACCAGAATATAGAATTTTCATTCAGTAACTCTGAAAATCGTGGATCTAATCCAAACTCGGCTATAACAGGATATTCCTTTCCTTTAGATGAACTACTATCGAACGTTACGGCTCTTAAGTTACCTGCTTCAAATCCTTTGTAGCGAATTTTTGTAAATCTAGGCTCAAGACTCTCAGCACTTTTCATTCTTATAAAAAAACTAATTTTACTTTCAGAACCATCTTTACTATCCAAAAGAAAGAATTCATGCCCATTTTCAACGACAGGCGCATCAACCAAAGGTGTATCAAAGGCAATACCCCCTCTAATAATACTCGTTATAGATTCACTGCGAATTTTCACTCCGCTTAACCCTGCGGAAACATCAAGACCACTCCTATTCCAAAATCGAGTGCTGCTATTAATCAAATTGCTAAATTCAGGACGTATTTGTAGGTGAAAACCAACTCCTTTGGTCAGGTCTCCGATTAAAGTATCAGCGACTCTTCCTACTTCCACACCTTTAAACATAATAGGTGTTCCAATACTCAAAGAATTCATGGTCTCAGCGCGTAAATATAAATGCAAACCGGGTTCACTAAAATCCGGTGGAGGAGGCCCATTTAAGGCATAAAATTCTCGAGAAGAATGTCCAGAGTCACCGACCTTTATGGTGATATAGTTGCCTGATATTAAAGTCTCTAAATTTGATAAATTACTCAAAGAAAAATCCGCTTTAACTAACCAAAATTGAGTGTCAGCCTGTAAAAATGCTTCTGCACCTGGATCAATAATTACTGTAGCAACCACACCTTTATTTTCAGCTGAAGCCACTTGAATGCTATCAACATGGCCAATTTTAATACCATGAGATTTAACTTGAGTTATCCCTGATTTTAAATCGTATCCACTAGGGAAATGAACTTTCACAGGAACACCAACCCCTGCAGCATCATAATCCTCATGCAAATCAAAGATCGTCGTTTCATCGATTGATTTTGCCTGGTCATCGGGAGTAAAAAGAGAAACCCCACCAGCCAATACTGCAGATAATGATTCTGTTTGTATCTCAAAGCCTGACAAAGATCCCTTTAATCGAATACCTCCTGAATTCCAAAACACAGTAGATTGATTAACGAGATGTGAATATTGGTCTTCAATCAAGGCATTAACTCTGACCGATTTACTGTCTTCAGATAACTGAAAGTATCGGACTTCACCTATGGGAATTTGTCGATAATACAAACGACTTCCTTCACTGACTGAACCAAGTTTGTCTGCTTGAAGTGTCAGGCGTAATCCAGGGTCATCTTCAACTATTAGGGGAGCATTTTTTAGAACCTCAAATGTTCGTGTACTGTCACCTGAATTACTTGGTTGCATGGCAATATAATCGCCACTTAAAACTGTTTCTAATCCCGATACACCAGCTAGAGATATTTCTGGGCTAACCATCCAGAATTGCGTGTCTGTAGTTAAATAGGAGCTAATACTAGGTTCAACTTCAGCGTGAACAATAACTTGAGATAAGTCATCAGTAACAACGATATCGGTCACTACGCCACTATTAATTCCACGAAATTTTATATGGGTTTTACCTATAGCAATACCTTCTGCTGTTTGCATAGCAATGGTAATAGGTATTTTTGAATCCATCGTCACTCTGACGACTAACCAAATAGTGATCACTAAAGCTAGAACAGGTAGAATCCAAATAGGTGAAAAATACAAATCCGCTGTTTTTCTAGCCTTGATATGTGGTTGGTGATTAGTTTCAGTCACAATTATCCTTTTAAACTAAGATTATTTAGTAATACTTAGACGTTCTTTTCAAGTTGATCCCAAATTAGTCTGGAATCAAAACTATTGGCTGCAAAAATAGTAAGGATAACAGTTGCGCAAAAAGCTGTAACTCCTAATCCTGCATAAACATTAGCTATTTCGCCGATGCTAACAAGAGCGACCAAAAATGATACTACAAAAACATCTAGCATTGACCATTTTCCAAAAAACTCGACCCAACGAAAAATTCTTGTACGTTCATGACGGCCCATGTTAATTTTTCCTTCTAATGAGAGCAATAATAGCACTAGTCCAATAATTTTAAGAATTGGAACCATGATACTCGCAAGAAAAACAACCACGCCAATGGGGTAAAGTCCATGTTGAAACAAACTAATAATACCTGAAATGATTGTGTCAGGCTGTCCGTATCCGAATGAGTTTACGGTCATAATGGGTAATATATTTGCAGGAATTAACAATACCATTGCAGATACTGTAAAAGCCCAACAACGATTGATGGATTGGTTAATACGAGAATGTAGTTTAGACCCACAACAACGGCAATGTGTCATGGTATTTTGATTTACTTTCATACAATACTCACAGCTTATTAGACCCGAAGATTTAGCTGATGTAGTCAAGTTATCAGGATCTATAAAACTAACACCTTTGTTCACTTCATTATCATTTATGGGTTTTTGCATAGTACAAAGTCTCCCAAAAATATTGACGTGACACTGTCGTTGTTACTAATAAAGAACAGAACATCATTAGAATCAAACATAACATTCCAGGCCCTAGAGCAACGGTAAAATCATCCAGTAGTTTAATAAATGCAACCAAAATACCGAGCACATAGACTTCAGCCATTCCCCATCGAATTAAGCGTTGATAGAGTTTTTGTAACTCACTTAAATATATTGGACAGAAACTAAGCCGTAAATGTATAGAAATAAAAAATGAGATGCTCAAAATTAAAATGGGGAAGATGACGGCAAAAAGTAATAATCCAACTCCAGCAATCCAAAAAGAAGAGTTCATCATTGGAGGGATACTATTCAACACTGAAGTATCATTGGCTATTCCAAGCGCTTCCATTTGCATAATAGGTAAGTAATAAGCAGGAAAAACCATCAATAAGCCAGTGCCACTAACAATCAATGTTTTTAATACATGATCGCGTCTTCCCTGATAAAGAATGCTATTACAACGGGGACAATGCGCCTGTTGATTTTCAATCAGTGAAATGCGCTCTATCAGTAAATCACAATCACGACAGGCAATTAGCTTATCAAGATCAGCATTTTCCATGATACTTTATTCTCTATGTACAGTATTTATTGATTCTGGGGTTCAGGCTTAGTTTGGTCAGTTTCAGTAGGCTTATCTTCATTTGTTAAACCTATCTCAGAGCCAATTACTTGAGCACCTTGAACAATAATAATTTCTACGCGTCTATTATAAGCACGGTTTTCTCTAGTTTCATTATCACGAATAGGAATTGTTTCAGCATGGCCTATGACACTAAATCGCTTACGCTCTAGCTCCTCAGACGCTAATAATTCTCTAGCAACAGTCGCGGCTCTTGCTCCAGACAGTTCCCAATTTGAAGGAAACCGCTTGGTATAAATAGGACGATTATCAGTGTGACCTGCAACCGTAATTCTGCCACTAGTCTCTTTTAGAATATTACGAATTTTTTTAAGTACCGGTAAGAAGCTTCTTTTAATCTTTGCTTCACCTGAGCTAAAAGAACCTTGCTCTCGAATTCGAAATACAAGATATTTTCCTTGAGCAACAATTTCTATTTGCCCTGAATCAAGCTCTTCTTTCATTTTTTGGGCTATCTTTAGTGCTAGAGCTTCAGTTTCTTCTGTTGGCTCCTTACTCTCAGATTCTATGATGTATACCGGCGGCACCGTTATATCATCTTTACTTTCTGAACTATCCTCACCCTCACCTTCACCATCACTATCACTTTCAGAAAAATCTAGAGTTTGTTTATCGGTATTAATAGTTTGTTGATTAACAGCTGTAATTAAAGTTGGTTGAGGTTTTCCTGGTGAGAATTCCTGGGCAATGATACTAGTACCCTTGGGAATGTCCTTCGCTTCAACTCTATTTTGAACACCAAAGGCTGCTCGCATTGAGCCAGCAACTTGTTTGTACTTTAAAACATCCATCTCTGAAAAAGATAACAACAAAACAAAGAAGCACATCAACAATGCCATAAGATCAGCGAAGGTCCCCATATATTGTGGCAATCCCTCAGGTGGACATTTTTTTTCTTCTATATCGTCATCACTCATAGAATTATCTCATTAGGTATATTCATAATTTGAATACTACTCTTCACCACTTGGACGTTTACCGGCTTCAATGTAGCCCAATAATGCCTGTTCTATTACCCTTGGATTTTGACCAGATTGAATGGACAGTAGTCCATCAATAATGAGATTGTTAGTTAATTTTTCTTCTTCATCACGGAGTAAGCATTTATCAGAAATAGGGATGGCGACCATATTTGCTATCATTGCACCGTAAAGCGTAGTTAACAGAGCAATAGCCATTGAAGGCCCAATAGTTTTAGGATCGTCCATGTTGGCAAGCATTGCTACTAAACCAACCAATGTTCCGATCATGCCCATGGCAGGAGCCACATCACCTAGGTTTTTAAATATAGCGGCGGTAAGGGTGTGACGCTCACTCGCCATCTTAACTT
>JBLHLI010000202.1:0-5243 GCA_047618765.1 Enterobacterales bacterium
TCAACAGGAGTCCGACTCTGTCGTAGGACAGACATGATGTAAGGCCCTACAGAAGCGGTAATCTATTTAACGATACTAAATCTGATGTGGTTCGCTATCTTAGCTGTAATCAAGATGAGGCCCTTCGTTTAAAGTACCTATGCCTGATAAAGCTACCTTAACTGGTTTGGGTATAGATCAATCAAAAGTTGCTAGAGCGGGCTTTGGCAGGGTGGGTATGCACATAAATTTCATCGCCAACAACGCTGTTATCAATATCCGACACCTTTTTACCAATATCGTCTACAGTCAGTGATGGATTATCCACACATGCTTCTAACATATCGAAGGCTTGGGTAAAGTATTGGGCCATTGGCTCAAGCCTAGCAATTTTACTATTGCAACATACCAAGCCAATTTGAGCGATGTCATTGTATGTCATCATTGTAATATTAATGCCACCACCTGGCGTCATCGCAGAAATAGGATAGATGGCGAGTAATTTAGCATCTTTAAAATACATGGTGTTTGGTGGACCTGGCATATTAGAGACCAAAATATTCCCTATTGGCCTTATCCAATCTGAAATATGCAATACTTCAAAAAGGGTCGAAAATGACTGTATTAGTAAGGTGTAATAACTAAAAGCGGCAGGATGAGAAACCTTTGCAGCTCGTTTAACGATACGATGATTTTCTATAATTTGCCGCAGTCGTAAATAAGGGTCTTTTTCACCGTGGGCTAATTCAACCGGCACAATGGCAATCTTGTTACCCGCGGTGGTTTCCCCAGGTTTACGAAGATTAATTGGCATATTGGTATAAAGAGCTTCTTCGTATGTCTGACCATAATCCTTTAAAAATCGATGCACTCCAATATCAAATGCACACAGCATAATTTCATTAGCCGAGGCTCTGAGCCGCTTGCTTAGTGTTTTTACTCTGGCAAAATCAATATCTACGGTAGATACCACTCGGCCTTTTTTAACCTGCCCTGTAAGTATCGTTTTTGTGCCTGAAAACGGGATAGGCATATAGACCTGATTGATCCTCAGTAGCTTTACTAGCAGACGGATCAAAATCCAAACAACATCTTTAACCGTGAGTATTACGTCCCACAATCCGGTAATTGTTTGTTTGAATATATTGACCTTATCTCGGTCTCTAAACACCAAATCAGCAGCCCAAACAGGGACAAAATCCTCACTGTTTTTTTGCTCTGAATAGCCTTTTTGAAACAAACGAATAAGGGTCGCCCCATCACCGCACATATGGTGCACCTTGACATAAATTGCAAATCCCTTATGTGCCTTATCTTTAATTAAATGGTATTGCCAAAGCGGTTTGTCTCTATCTAGCCAGGTTTCATGTAAGTTTGCGACAAATTTGTGCAACTTCGTTTTATTGTGAATATCATCAAGCACATGCATTTGCACATGGTAATCCATATTTAATTGGTCGACGGGAGTTAATTTTATTGGATAAGCCAAAAAGCAGCTAACCCTGCAGTTAAAGGGTGATGTCGCTTTATTGAAGCTTTGTAATTCTGCGAAAAGCTTCTCTACATAATCTGCTGGTGCATCTTTTGGCATCTCTAAAAGTTGCAATGCAGCTACGTGTTTAGGGTTTGCCTCGGATTCAGTAATCCAGAACGTCTTGTCAAGAAAAGTAATCTTTTTGCTCACAAGCTTATTCCTTCTAATGTATTTACTAGCATTGAGTATGTCAGGAATATCTAAATTTTGTCTGAATATTAGCGTTTACAGTAGTATCATTCCATATTGTCGGTAAACAGTGTATGCAATTGAGACTATAGCTAATGGCCTCAAGTGGTCACAACGGAGAACAAAGCGTGATAAGAGTATTGTTTAATAAGAAAGGGGGGGTAGGGAAATCAAGCCTAACCGTAAATTTAGCCGCTATCTCGGCTAGTAGGGGCTATCGCACGTTAATTTTGGATTTAGACACTCAATGCAATAGTACAGCATATTTGGATGCATTGAACGAGTCAGCCGAAATGACCATAGCCGACCTCTTTGAACAAACCATCACTTTTCACCTGCACCGCAGAGCTGCTATTGAATATTGTCAGGCCACACAAGTTGACAATTTATTTATTATTCCGGGCTCGCAACGTTTATCTGAGTTGGAAAGCGAGTTACACAGCCGGCATAAAATATATAAGTTGCGCGAAGCCCTTGAAGCATTAAGTAAAGAATTTGATCACATTTATATTGATACGGCTCCGGCTTTGAATTTTTATAGCTTATCTGCATTAATTGCTGCTGATCGTTGCCTGATCCCAATTGATTGTGACGATTTTGCCCGACAAGGCTTGTATAGCCTACAACAAAAAATTGCCGAAATTAAGGAAGACCATAATCCCAAGTTGGAAATTGAAGGAATTATAGCCAATCAATTCATGGCAAACGCCAATTTGCCTAAACAGATTATTGATGAACTGATTGAAGAGGGCTATCCGGTATTATCTGAATATATTAGTCAGTCGGTAAAAATGCGCGAATCACATCAAGCTAAACAACCACTCATTACACTTGCACCGAAGCATAAGTTGACGTTATCACTGGTCGCTATTTTTAATCTGCTGGAGCACAACACAAGCGTGTAAGTAATATGCGTAAAGAACTTAATTACGTTCCCAGAACCTCGCTGAGCTTACCTGAATTAAGCCAAATGGATTCATACTATGAGGTGATTTTTTTAGATAAAGACCAAGTATAACTGTATAAAACCTGCTCCCATGCCCAATAAAGCACCGGTAAGAATGAGCTTCCACTCATCGGCTTCATATGCGGGGCGCAGAACGCCTTCGAACTCCTCAGGAGACAATGCTTTCATACGCTCACACAAGTCATCACCAATGCGCATAGCCTTATTGGTGTATTCAAAAGCATAAGGCAAATATTTTTCTGAGTCATCAAAAATACGTCTGGTGGCAATCTCTTTCATTTTGAAATAAGACTCACTGCCAACTCCTAAAGCAAAATAGGGTTGCGCGAAAGCAACATAACGTTCAACAGCATCGTTAACATGCAATTCCATAAGTTCTAAAAACTGCCCTGATCCGGAACCATGCAAGGCTATTTCTATGATATTTTCTGACGTTATTAATTTAGATTCTATAATGTCTGAATATACTCGTGACACTTCATCTTGACGTTTTAAGAACATCCCTTGAATAGTAAAACCCAGAAACTTTATTGGATGTTTAGGTTCAAAGATTATTTTCAATGCAATCCAATTGGTTAAGTAGCCAACGATTAAACCGCCCAAAGGCAAAACCCACCACTGTGGGAGATACATCCAAAAAAACATTGTTGGCAACCCAAAAAGCAGCCCAAACCAAAAGCCAGAGCGTTCGATAAATGGGTATTCTTTGGCACCCGACTTGAGAAATATTTCGTTGATAAGTTCTGGCGACTCAACTAACTTACTTACTACCAGCTCTTTAATATCAATAATTTCTTCAATGTTGTGTTTAAAATCATTAACCATGTTGTTAACAACATTTGGTATATCTGCTTCTATACGCGCATAAACGAGGTTTTTGCCGTGTATCGGTAAAGCAGCCCAAAGCTGGGGGGCACATTCACGCATTACGTCGTTAACTATTCTGCGCAACACTTGTTTTAAACGGCGCTGCATGGCTTTTGTGAGTTCTTTTGAATCAACTCTAGAAGCAAGTTCTTGGACGCTAAGTAATTTACCCAACACCAACTCCACTTCAATTTCTGCCATCTCTTGACGCTTTGCTGGAATTAACCCCTGCCACCCAAAAAATGGCTTTATACCGATGAATTCAATAGGATAAAACATCATTTTAAGCGCGAGAAAATTTGTAGCCCAACCGACAATCGCACTGATTAACGGAATAGACAATAAGCTGAGAGTTGCAAGACTAAAACTAAAATCCATAAAATAGGGTTGCGCCGTTTATATATATATTATTCGTAGGCCGAAATGATACTCCTCAGGCTACCATAGGAATTAGAATGGTCAATATAAAAAAAAAGTAATTATTATTTGATATTTAAAGTATTTCCAAAAAAGTACCATTTTAACAGTAACATAATAGTTTTATTTCGTTAAACTACTTAAAAGTGATATTAATCGAAGATTAAATTTAGGTAGCCTGTTCTAATTTTTTACGATTATATTCAGTTACTGTAGTTAAAAGAGAGCAGTAATATGGCTAATAAAAGACTTTCTGAACTTGAGATTGTTATGACAACCCAGAGTCTTATGCCCAGTACAAGGAGGCGGCACAGGCATATGACGACTTATCTGGCGCTCTAGAATGGAAGGCAAAAGAAGCCTGTAAAGATTATGACTACCGCGAAATTCGAAAACGCGTACAGAGGATTAAACGAGCGAAGTCTATCAATGACGCCGCAGGTTTAGGTTTTTTCCCACGGTGGCGTTGTTAAATCGTTGGTTGAACATGACTTGCTACCCGACCTCATATCAGATGCTAGCGCGGGTTCTATTATTGCGGCCTTAGTTGGAACGAGAACTAATGAAGAGTTAAAGGATGTGCTAACTCCCGAGGTTATTTATACAAAATTTCGTGAATGGCGTTTATGGACAGGCTTTAGTAAAGGTAGCCTGCTTGATAGCACCAACCTTGAAAATGCGCTAATCTAATTATTTGATTTGACCACCTTTGAAGAAGCTTATAAAAGACGGGCAGACATATTACCATTACTGTCTCCCCAGCTGACCGGCACCATTTTTCACGTTTACTCACATGCTAAAACTTTGCCCAATGTGATTATTTCACAAGCGGTT
This sequence comes from Enterobacterales bacterium, assembly GCA_047618765.1. Classification (GTDB taxonomy): domain Bacteria; phylum Pseudomonadota; class Gammaproteobacteria; order Enterobacterales. The sequence goes on from JBLHLI010000202.1 coordinate 4,788, forward strand.
AGGGCGTTTTGTGCTATTCCAATTATATTTTGGCGTTACAATTAAAAGCTAAAAACCAGGCTGGTGATATTGTTCCCTATATACCTAACCGTCGCTTCGCAGACGGCTCGATTATGGCCGATTTACCTTTTAAGCGCTTAGCTCGTTTATATGGCGTTAATCATAGTATTGTTAGTCAAACTAACCCTATATCTACGTTATTTCAGACCCGAGATAAACTTGATACTACCGGTTTATTAGGATTGACCTTACGCCACGCGGCCAATATTGCTAAAATTAATAGCATTTATGCCTTTGATGTACTGGAAAGTGTTATCAGCCACCGAGCAACTAAATTGGGCATTCACAAAGTCCGCTCCATTATTGACCAGCAGTATATGGGTGATATTAACATTTTGCCTGATCCCACACTGACCAATTTAATGCACATTTTGTCCAATCCAAGCAAACGGAGTA
>JBLHLI010000203.1:0-5218 GCA_047618765.1 Enterobacterales bacterium
CCAAAGCTTAGAAGCTGTCTCTTATAGGTTTCCTCAATAGGCTTTTGGCAAGCTGTTACTATTAGAAACAGTACAGTTAAACAAATTAGTCGGAGGCTCATTTTATTTTTGACTCAATACATTCCATCAACTCTGTTGCGATGTCCAAATCATTAGCTTCATCAAGCTCTCGAATACAGGTCGGACTCGTGACGTTAATCTCGGTTAGATAATCTCCAATCACATCAAGACCAACAAAAATCAATCCTTTTTCAACCAGAGTTGGAGCAACCTGTTCTACGATCCAGTAATCTCTTGCTGATAATGGAACAGAGACACCTCGTCCACCTGCAGCTAAGTTTCCTCTAGTTTCACCTTTAGCTGGTATGCGAGCTAAGGCAAAAGGGACCGGCTTACCATCAATGACTAAAATTCTCTTATCACCTTCAGTAATCTCAGGAATAAACCTTTGAGCCATTGCTAACTGCTGACCATAATCAGTTAATGTTTCAATAATTACGCCGATATTAGGATCATCATGTCTAACTCTAAATATTGATGCTCCACCCATGCCATCGAGAGGTTTCAATATAATATCTTGATGCTCGGCTAAGAACTCACGAAATAAGTCAGCTGAACGGGTAACCAATGTTTCAGGGCAGCAGTCTGGAAACCAAGCGGTATAGAGTTTTTCATTTGCATCGCGAAGACTTTGAGGTTTGTTAACAATAAGAGAGCCTTCATTTTCTGCTAATTCAAGAATGTAAGTGCTATAGATATATTCGTTATCAAAAGGCGGATCTTTGCGCATCATAATAACGTTGAGTTCAGCAAGAGGAGTCTTTATTACTTCACCTAGTTGATACCATTCTTCTTTATCTTCAGAGAGAGTAAGCTCTTGAATTAAGGCATAGGCTTTGCCGTTTCTTGTAAAAAGATCTTTTTGCTCCATATAAAAAATACTCCAGCCTTTTTTATTAGCAGCCCTCATCATTGCCAAGGTGGAATCTTTTTTAGGGTTTATGGAACTAATTGGGTCCATAACAAAGCCAATTTTCGTTGTCATTTGTCTAATCTCGTTAAAAATGGTTAGTAATCAGTCAGAATACAGAAAAAATTTAATATTCTCACTGCATAACTTCGCTTTCTGAACTATATTTAACTATTATAAATTGAATGTAGTTGGAGCGCATGGGATAAATGTGCTAAAACACAACATAGTTCTCATACAATATTAAAAATTTACCTATAATCAGTACTATACAACTGATTGTATAAGGATAAGAGGGTAGGTATGGAAGACAGTTTCTCAGGTTTAAAAGCAATGGTCATTGACGATAGTAAAACAATTCGTCGAACTGCTGAAACCCTGTTAAAAAAAGTTGGTTGTGAGGTGGTCACCGCGTTAGATGGATTTGATGCACTTTCAAAAATAGCTGATCAAAAACCCGATATTATTTTTATCGATATCATGATGCCAAGACTTGATGGATATCAAACCTGTGCATTGATAAAAAATAATAAAGAGTATAAAAAAACTCCTGTAGTAATGCTTTCCAGTAAAGATGGATTGTTTGATAAGGCTAAAGGTCGAATTGTCGGTTCTGATCAGTATTTAACAAAACCATTTAGCCGTGATGAGCTGCTTGATGCAATAAGAAAACATACCACCTCAAATAGCTAAAGGTATCCAATAATAGGGATACAGGAGAATTTGAAAAAATGCGCGTATTAATAGTAGATGATTCACCAACGGAAATGCATATTCTTAGTAATATGATGGAAAAGTTGGGTCATGCCGTCCTTACTGCTGAGAATGGTGAGCAGGGAGTGATTACCGCTAAAGACAGTCAACCCGATCTTATTCTTATGGATGTAGTAATGCCTGGGATCAACGGTTTTCAAGCAACTAGACAATTACATAAAAGTGAAGAAACTAAAGATATTCCGGTAATCATCGTTTCAACTAAAGATCAGGCGACAGATAAAATGTGGGGCCGAAGACAAGGAGCTGCTGCTTATGTGACTAAACCTATTGAAGAAGCTGAATTGATTGATGCAATAAATACAATAATACACGGATAAGTAATGAGCATTAAAAAGACGGTACATCCCTACGAATTACTCCAAGAAATGGACGCAATCTGTATCAAGATGGCGGATTCCTTTCCAAGTGAAATTAAAGTAACGGAGTTTTGGAAAGGGATAGGTTTTATTTTAGGTGGTAAAAAATATATCACTCCTTGGAATGAGGTTGCTGAAATTCAATCACTACCAGCCTTAACAAGAGTACCAGGTGCAAAAGATTGGGTTAAGGGTGTTGCTAATGTTAGGGGGACTTTGCTCCCGGTGATGGATTTAAACATTTTCTTCGGCTATCAAAGTCGAAAACTTAGAAAGCAACGTTTGTTAGTTGTAAAGCATGACGGAATATATAGTGGCTTGATTGTAGACGAAGTACTTGGCGCTATGACTTTTGAAAAATTTGAACAAATGGTTAAAGAACCTGAGATTGATGAAAGAATTGATCATTTCCTCTCAGGTGGATTTAGTAAGCAAGATGCTGAATGGCCAATTTTTAGTTTACACGCATTAGCAGAATATCCAGATTTTAGAGCAGTTACAAAATAATCTAATTAAATAAGTACTTATTGAAAGTACTTTTCATTAACGAGAACGGAAGGCGATTATGAACGCAGCCAGCAAAATGTCATCAAATGGAAAGAAAGTTAAAAAGGGAGGAGCCGTTGTTGGTTTACTAGTTGTTTTTATTGTAACCATGGTTGCAAACTTTGGATATAGTATGTACCAAGGTGCAATTGACTCTGAAAGGGTAACAGCTGCAGAGGAACTTCGGGTTTTATCACAACAAATCTCAAATAATGCTTCTGAGGCAGTAAGTGGTAACCTCAATGCATTCGACACTCTTGCTGTTACCCGCAATAACTTTGAGGCAAATTTTTTACTTCTCCAGTTAAGCCTTAACGCAATAGATTTTAAATTTACTTCAAAGGATATAGTATCAAAACCACTACTAAATACAGGATCGCTCTGGAATATAGTAAAAAGAAATACTGATTCCATTCTAGAATCGAGGAATACAGTTTTAGATTTACATGATGTTGCTGCTCTCCTATCAAAATCAATACCTCAACTACAGGACTTATCAGAAGAAGTAGTTACGCGTTTAATTACAATTGGAGGTTCTGCGAAACAATTGCGCCATGCTGCGAGACAAGTTTGGTATGCAGAACGCCTAATAGGTTCAGTGCAAAAGATATTGGCTGGTGAATCAGGTGCTCAAGAAGCGGAAGCTAACTTTAACCAAAACATCCTTAATTTTGGTGATGTTTTAGATGGAATGCTTAATGGCAATACTAACAAAGGGATTAGCCAGGTAAAAAATTCTTCAGTCCGTGCTAGTTTAAATGATATCGAAAGCCTCTTTAATACTGTAAAAAATAATTTAAATACCATAATCAATGCCACTGAAGACCTAAATAAAGTACATACTGCATCTGCATCGATATTCAACGATGCTACTAAAATGCTTTCAAGTACTTCTGAACTGAGTAAAGCTTATAGTGCTTCTACGGATGCCAGACTACCAGGTAATCCTTTATTATCAGCAGCTCTACTTGTCGTGGTAATGTTACTTCTTGCAATACTCTACGCCCAACAACGTCGTTCAGAAAAAGAGACGATTCAATATTCTGAAGAGTTAGCAAATCGCGAAAAAGAACAAAACGATCAAAATCAAGAAGCAATTATACGACTTTTAGATGAAATGGAAGGCTTAGCTGATGGTGACTTAACTGCCCATGCAACGGTGACAGAAGATTTCACCGGCGCAATTGCTGATGCGATGAACTTCACCATTGACCAGTTAAGAAGCCTAGTATCTGCAATTAATAATACGGTTGTTCAAGTATCAACATCGTCAAGTGAAACTCGATCAATTGCTAGTGACCTTGCTCAATCATCACGAAATCAGGCACAAGAAATTAAAGATGCATCAGATTCAATTAATGATATGGCATCATCCATCGAGCAGGTATCTACAAATGCTAATGAAACGTCTGAAATGGCACAAGAATCGGTAGCAATTGCAAAAAGCGGTGGCGATATCGTTAGAAACACTATCCGTGCGATGGACACTATTCGTGAACAAATTCAGGAAACATCCAAACGAATTAAAAGACTGGGTGAAAGTTCTCAAGAAATTGGTGATATTGTAGCTTTGATTAACGATATTTCTGATCAGACAAACATTCTTGCTCTTAATGCGGCAATTCAAGCAACTATGGCAGGTGAGGCAGGTCGTGGTTTTGCTGTTGTATCAGATGAAGTACAACGTCTTGCAGAACGTTCTGGTAACGCTGCAAAACAAATTGAAGGTCTGGTTAAAACGATTCAAACAGATACCAATCAAGCTGTAATTTCAATGGAGTCCTCAACATCAGAGGTAGTTTCTGGTGCTCGCTTAGCCCAGGACGCAGGCGTTGCTTTGGAGCGAATCGAGTCGGTATCAAATGATGTTGCTGGCCTGATCACCAATATTTCTGAGACAGCAAGACAACAGGCAGCTTCAGCAAGCCAAGTAACCAAAACGATGACTGTCATTCAAGACATTACAACGAATACTGCACTAGGTACTGAAAAAACCGCAGATTCAATAGGTAAATTGGCTGATCTTGCTGATGAACTTAAAGGTTCAGTTGCAGGATTTAAATTACCAGAATAAATAATAAAAATTGCTATCAACAACTGCCTAGATGGGTAAAAACTGAACATGGATGAAAATTTGTATCTACATCACAAAATAATAATAACTGATGATCATAGAATTAACTGCGTTCGGCGGAGAAGCTAAATGGCTGTTAATTATGATCAAGTTGCCTTAACTTGGGTCAAAGGTGAAATTAGTAAAACTCTAGATCAGGCTAGACAATCTCTAGAGTCTTATTTTGAAGATTCCGAAGATCAATCACAAATCCGATATTGCATGAGTTGCCTACATCAAGTCCAAGGGACCTTATTGATGTTGGAAATTGTTGGTGGCGCTATGCTTGCTGAAGAGATGGAAAATCTAGCAAGTAAAATTTCAGCCACTACAACAGCTGGTTCTCCGAATGATAGTAATGAAGAGCGTTTCGAAGTATTAATGCGCGCCATTTTACAACTACCCACTTATCTTGAGCGACTACAAGCAGGACAGAATGATAACCCTGTTGTTTTA
>JBLHLI010000204.1:0-5189 GCA_047618765.1 Enterobacterales bacterium
AAAACAAGAAATACAACAGGCAATACAAGGCCGTTCAGCTGAACTAGAAGAAGCGATTCTCAGTGAAAAGTTAGCCAGTGAAGCTATAGATGTCACCTTAGCAGGTCGTGGTGAAGCAACAGGTGGTTTGCACCCTGTGACGAGAACCCTACAGCGCATTGAAGCCTTTTTCACTCAAGTTGGTTTTACCATTGAAACGGGTCCAGAAATTGAAGATGACTATCACAATTTTGAAGCGCTAAATATCCCAGCTCATCATCCAGCACGTGCTATGCATGATACATTTTATTTGGGGCCTGACCGTTTGTTACGTACCCAAACATCTGATGTTCAGATAAGAACTATGGAAAACAAAAAGCCACCACTAAGAATCATTGCTCCGGGTCGTGTTTATCGTTGTGACTCTGATATGACTCATACTCCGATGTTCCATCAAGTTGAAGGATTATTAGTTGATGAGCACGCTAGCTTGGCTGATCTGAAAAGCATGTTATATGACTTTTTACATAACTTTTTTGAAGACGATTTCGATATTCGATTTAGGCCTTCTTATTTCCCGTTCACTGAACCAAGTGCTGAAGTAGATATTCAGATAGGCAAAAATGGCGAATGGCTAGAAGTGCTGGGCTGCGGCATGGTACATCCTAATGTGCTTGAGAAAGTTGGCATCGATAGTGAAAAATATACTGGCTATGCTTTTGGCATGGGTGTTGAGCGTTTAACGATGCTTCGCTACGGAGTGAAAGATTTAAGAATGTTTTTCGAAAATGACTTACGTTTCCTTCGCCAATTTAAGTAATGCAGTGTTTATGCAATTAATAATATAAAAAAGTAATGGACAAAAATTATGAAATTCAGTGAAAACTGGTTAAGAGAATGGGTAAACCCTGACATTGATACCAATACCCTTTGTGAACAGTTAACAATGGCTGGTCTTGAAGTGGATGGTGTTGAGTCTGCAGCAGAAGGATTCAGTGGTATTGTGGTTGCACAAATAACCGAAGCCGTGCAACACCCTGATGCGGATAAATTGAGAGTTTGCACTGTCTTTAATGGAACGGATACCGTTGAGATTGTTTGTGGTGCTCCCAATGCCCGCACTGGAATCAAAGTAGCCTGTGCAGAAGTCGGAGCTAGATTACCCGGTAATTTCAAAATCAAAAAAGCTAAATTACGTGGTGTTGTTTCAATGGGCATGCTCTGTTCACAATCTGAAATTGGATTGTCAGAAGAACAGGATGGCATTATGGAATTAGCTAGTGATGCTCCATTAGGCACAAACCTTAGAGATTATTTAGATCTTGATGATCAATGTATTGAGGTCGACTTAACGCCTAATCGTGGCGACTGTCTTGGCATTAGAGGTGTTGCTCGTGAAGTTGGAGTGATCAATAAAATTGCAGTGAATACTCCTACTATTGAAGCTATCCCTGCGACCATTGAAGACACTTTATCCATTGAGCTTGAAGCTCCTGAAGCCTGTCCTCGTTATGTGGGTCGTATCATAAAAAATATTGATGCTAATGCGAAAACTCCACTTTGGATGGTTGAAAAGTTGCGACGTAGTGATTTAAGAGCTATTCATCCTCTTGTCGATATCACCAATTACATCATGATTGAACTCGGTCAGCCCTTACATGCTTTTGACCTACGTGAGATTCATGGTGGTATCAAGGTACGTTTTCCAACTCAAGATGAATCCCTTGTATTGCTAGATGGCAAAGAAGTTGAATTATCAGCTGATACACTAATCATTGCTGATCATGAACGTCCTCTAGCCCTAGGTGGCATTATGGGAGGAGAACATAGTGGTATCGCTGATGATACGACCGATGTATTTCTAGAGTGTGCCTGGTTTAATCCTTTGGCCATTGTTGGTAAGGCACGTCAATATGGTTTACATACTGATGCTTCTCATCGATATGAGAGAGGTGTCGATCCTGAACTACAAGCTCTTGCTATTGAGCGTGCCACTGAATTGGTGGTCGCCATCTGTGGTGGCGATGTAGCTCCTTTAACTGATGTTAAGGTTACTGAACATCTACCTAAGCCTAATCAAGTTAATTTACGCCGTAGCCGCATTAAGAGACTGTTAGGTGTTGAGCTTGCAGATGATGTCATTGAAGATATTTTAACCCGTCTAGAGCTGCGGACAAGCCCAACAGATGAGGGATGGATGATCACAGCACCTAGTCATCGTTTCGATATCGAAATAGAAGCCGATCTAATTGAAGAAATTGCTAGAATTTATGGTTATAACAATATGCCTGCCATTAAAAGCCAAGGCGAAATGGCAATGTCAGCTGCTCCAGAAAATGAACAACCGATAAATCGTTTTAAACATTTGATGGTTGATAGGGGATATCAGGAAGCGATTACTTATAGCTTTGTTGACCCTGTGTTACAAAAATTATTGTTCCCAGATACTGAGGCCTTAAGTCTACTTAATCCTATTTCTACAGATATGAGTGATATGAGAGTGAGTCTCTGGCCTGGGTTAGTTCAAGCTATGCAACGTAATCAAAGTTTTCGTGAACAGCGTATACGGTTATTTGAAACGGGTTTACGCTTTCGAACACAGGGTGATGACATTGAGCAACAATTAATGATTTCTGGTCTGATAACAGGACCAAGAGAACCTCTTAATTGGGAAGATAATCAGCAGCAAGTCGATTTTTATGATCTTAAAGCTGATATTGAAGCCTTATGTGGAATATCTGCTTCTGATGAAGAGTATTCTGTTGAAGCTGCTAATATTCCGGCATTACATCCAGGGCAGTCTGCTAAATTGATGCGAAATGGTGTTAACATCGGCCATTTTGGTGCTATACACCCTAGAATATCTAAAAAATTAAAATTGCCTGGAATAGTTTATTTATTTGAAATTGCTCTAGATGATATTTCTTCTGCAAAAATACCTGAATATCAGGAATGGTCGAAATTTCCAGGTAGTACAAGAGATCTTGCTATAGTAATTGACGAATCGGTAACAGGAAGTGAATTAATTGCTACAGTCAAAGAAGCAGGGGGCAAGCGCCTAACTCAAGCTAGAATCTTTGACATATATCGTGGTAAAGCTGTTGATTTTGGTAGAAAAAGTGTTGCTTTAGGCTTGACGTTTAGTGATTTTTCAGACACTCTTAAGGATACAGAAGTTACTGATATGATTGATAAGATCATTAATCGGTTATCAGAACGTTATGACGCAACCTTGAGGGATTAATTATGGCCCTGACTAAAGCTGCACTGGCGGAAAGACTATTTGAAGAACTTGGGCTCAATAAACGTGAAGCCAAGGAGATTGTAGAGGTCTTCTTTGAAGAAATTCGCCAAGCACTTGAATCAAACGAACAGGTAAAACTATCAGGATTTGGTAATTTTGACCTACGTATAAAAAAAGAACGCCCAGGAAGAAACCCTAAAACAGGGGAAGAGATTCCTATTAGTGCACGGCAGGTAGTGACCTTCCGTCCCGGGCAAAAACTAAAGGCTAGAGTAGAATCATATGTTGGAACCAACACTTAATAGTGAGTTGCCAGTTATTCCAGGGAAGCGATATTTTACCATTGGTGAAGTGAGTGAACTGTGTCTGGTTAAACCACATGTCTTACGCTATTGGGAACAAGAATTCCCTCAATTAACACCTGTTAAAAGGCGTGGAAATCGACGTTATTATCAGCGTGGCGACGTACAAATCATTCGTTCAATTCGAGAGTTGCTCTATGAACATGGCTTCACCATCGGTGGTGCTCGTCAGAAATTAGAACAAGAGAATAGCAAGCCTGCTAAATCTGCAGCTCCTAAAAATGAACAGTCGATAAAACAAATTATAGGTGAGTTAGAAGAAGTGCTTGCCCTGCTTAAAAGTTAAATCCCTTAAATTATAATTCAATAGATATTTAGTCAAGGTAGCCTTTTAGGTTTACTTTGGCTGGATTTTTATTAACTTAGACGTAAAAGTTAGACGTTAGAATTCAAAATCAATTAGAAATCGCCAATAGGTATCTGGTGCATCATTATCCAAAGCCAATTGCAAACCAACTTCCCAATTCAGTTTCTGTAATCCAAAACGTAATTGTCCACCTAATCCAGGCCCAATTGAAGAGCCATATTCTGAACTGAATAATTCTAATGATGGTTCTATAAATTGTGAATGTCTATATCGAAGTTGCAAGGCGGCAGCCGTATGCCATTCTTCATCATAATCATCACCGAATTCATAGATAACAAATAAGTTCGCGGTAGTGCTCCATCTGCCCCATTCTTTTTCAATAATAACGCCACTCGATACTTCCCAGATAGATAAAGAATCAACTTTCTCAAGCTCAAAAACAAGTCCCCAATCAGCCCAAAACTCACCTTGTTCGGTTAATTGTATGAGAGCCTCTACTTCATATGCACTAATCTCAGCGCTTTCACCATCAGTATTTTCACTAATTAAATAGAATTCTAGGAATAAATTTTCATTAAAGCTTTGTCCATAACCCAATAACTGTAATTGCTTTAAATCCGATGAAGTCTTTGTATCTTGTAAAAGAGTTCGGTATTCAAGCTCACGTTCTAGTGGAATAACATAAGGATGATAAACTCTGCTTAACTTACCTTGAATCGAAGAAAAAAATGTAGATAATACAATCGCAGTGAATATAAAATATTTCATAAACCAGCGGCCTTTTTCGAATGATATTGAGCAATTTTTTCCAGTGATTGCCTATTAATATATCGAGCTCGATTAGTTAAGATAAAAAATATTGCAAGAGTAATAAAGTAAGTTATAACTTGTAATGTTGTTGGTGTGGCCTCATAGGCAAAAAGAGCATAGAGTAACTGGCCAGTAGCCGAAGACTCTGCGACAATAGAAGAGCTGTTCCAGACAGGTTGAGTCGAATTTATCCAGTCAGCTTGCATTAGATATAGAATGCTTTCAGAGAGCATTCCAGCGGTGATTAGAGCGATCAATGAACAACTGACAAGCTGTTTTAAATGTAGTGAGCAGTTTATTAAACTGTAATAGATTAGAGCTCCAGAACTTATGCCAATGCCTGCTCCAATAGTTGCTCCAATAATTAAGGGTAAGCTTTCGGAAAAACTATTAACATAACCTGTAACGTAAATATAAATTTCAACCCCTTCACGACTAATAGCTAACGATACAATAGCTACTAGCAGAGTCGTTAGAGCTAGATCTA
>JBLHLI010000205.1:0-5158 GCA_047618765.1 Enterobacterales bacterium
TCAGGTGAAATTGCTGCTGCTGTTAAATCAGGCGTTATTTCTTTTGCTATTGATCAACAGCCGTACCTACAAGGATATCTACCAGTTGTTTTCTTGACTAACTTGTCAAGATATGGTGTATGGCCTTCTGGCGCAATTAACTCTGGCCCTGGATTTATCACTAAGAGCAACATTAGCTTAGTTGAAAAATATGCAGGTGTGTACCGTTAATAGTTAGTTTCGTTTATTAACGTGCTACCCACCATAGTTTTTAATTGGTGGGTAGCATTTTTTTTTATCTTTATCAGATTTAATATTCAAATTAAATTCTTTTAGATTAACCAATAGGGTTTCATCATGCCTACAACTGAAAAAAAAATTTCATTACTACGTTCCAAATTTAGTAACGCATTGCTTCGCCCTGATTTAGGAGCAATTGTTGGTGTTGTATTAGTTTTTCTATTCTTTTTTTTAGTGGCGCGAGATACTGGAATGTTTTCTTTAGAAGGCTCCATGAATTGGGGAATAGTTTCTTCCCAGTTTATTATTATTGCTGTTGGTGCCTGTCTACTTATGATCGCTGGAGAATTTGATCTTTCAGTTGGATCAATGATCGGCTTTGCTGGAATAATTATTGCTGTTACCTCAGTTGTATGGGGGTGGCCAGTTTGGCTCAGTATTATTGCAGCTTTTATTGTATCAATGGCCATAGGCGGTTTAATTGGCTATATTACTGTTAAAACAAATTTACCATCCTTTATTGTAAGCCTTGCTTTTTTATATATTTTGCGAGGAATGACAATCTTTATTGCAATTATAAGTACTAAAAAAACTATCATTGGAGGGGTAACTGAAGCCGCTCAAAATGACTGGTTAGCACCGTTCTTTGGTGGGAAAATATTTACAGGTGCGTTCGATTGGCTTGCTGAGCATGGTGTCATTGAAACTTTTGTTGCTGGTACTAAAGCTGGTCAGCCTGTTGTATCAGGAATACCAATGATGATGGTTTGGGCGATAGGACTAATTATTTTTGCGCATCTTTTGTTAACAAAAACTCGTTTTGGTAACTGGATCTATGCTTCTGGTGGAGATGCACAGGCTGCAAGGCATATTGGGGTTCCAGTTAATAGGGTTAAGATACTCATGTTTGTCTTTACAGCTTTTTGTGCAACCGTATTTGCCACTACTCAAGTTATTGAATTTGGCTCAGCTTCAGCAGATAGAGGTATTTTGAAAGAATTTGAAGCAATTATTTCAGTGGTTATAGGCGGCGCTTTATTAACTGGTGGTTACGGGTCAGTTATTGGGGCAGCTCTTGGAGCGGTAATATTTGGCGTGGTTCAACAAGGATTATTTTTTATTGGAGTAGAGAGTTCATTGTTCAGAGTTTTCTTGGGGGTGCTTTTATTATTGGCAGTTATCCTCAATACCCATGTTCGTAAATTAATTACGGGAGCAAAATAATGAGTGATTTACCATTGATGGAGCTTAAAGATATTCACAAAAGCTTTGGAAATGTTGATGCCCTTAAAGGTGTTTCTATTTCTATTAATGCTGGTGAGTGTCATTGCTTGTTGGGAGATAATGGCGCTGGAAAGTCTACATTTATTAAAATTATGTCTGGAGTTCATCAGCCATCAACTGGCCAGATTAGTATTAATGGAAAAGAGACTGAAATTAATAACCCTCGTGATGCAATAGATTCAGGCATTGCAACTGTTTATCAGGATTTAGCTTTAATTCCATTAATGTCGGTTGCTCGTAATTTTTGGCTTGGTAGAGAATTGACAAAAAAAGTGGGCCCAATTAAAGTAATGGACTTTGAGAAATGCAACTCAATTTTGATGTCTGAAATGGACAAAATGGGCATTCAATTGCGTGACCCTACTCAATCAATAGGAACTCTTTCAGGCGGTGAAAGGCAAACTGTTGCTATAGCTCGTGCAGTATTTTTTGGCGCTAAAATATTAATACTTGATGAGCCAACTTCTGCTTTGGGGGTATATCAAACTTCAAATGTATTAAAAACCATAGAAAGGGTTCGTGAAAAAGGCGTGGCAGTTGTATTTATATCTCATAACGTTTCACATGCTTTGGCTGTAGGAGACAAATTTACAGTGTTGTCACGAGGCGAGACTCTCGGAACTGCTAAAGCTGGTGAGATTGATTTTCAAGAGCTACAGTTCATGATGTCTGGCAATAAAAAATTGTCAGAATTAAAAAAATAGGAAAAATTATGAAAATATGTATGATTGGTGCTGGACGGATAGGAACAGTTCATGCTATCGCAATAGCAAGTGATGCAAATGCCATCCTTCACTCTGTTGTGGATTTCCATCAAGAATCTGCCGAGAAGCTTGCACAAAAATATAATGCTATAACTCTAAACCTAGATGAGGCATTCAATAATGACGAAATAGATGCTTTTATAATTGCGAGTAGCACTTCAACTCATGCTGACCTTATAGAAAGATGTGCCGAAGTTGGGAAGCCTGTTTTTTGTGAAAAGCCTATAGATTTGAGTCTTGATAGAGCATTGTCTTGTGCTAAAGCTGTTGAAGAAAGTGGGATAATATGCATGCTTGGCTTCAATAGGCGATTTGACCCCCATATGGCCAGTTTAAAAAGTAAAGTTGATGCAAATGCAATTGGTTCAATTCAGTCATTACTAATTACTTCACATGATCCTGAGCCGCCTTCGATGGACTATATCGCAGGTTCTGGCGGTTTATTTCACGACATGATGATTCATGACTTTGATATGGCGTGTTGGATTCTTAATGACACTCCAAGAAGTATCTATGTTTCAGCTAATGCTGCAAATGATGATATTGCTAAGCAGGGAGATGTTGATACAGCTAGCGTGATAATGAATATGAATAAGGGCGCAATAGTTACTATTATTAATGGTCGACAAGCCTCATTTGGTTATGATCAGAGAATTGAAGCTTTTGGTGAAACAGGAATGTTACAAGTAAAAAATGCTCTTGAAGACAATGTAGTTCTAAGTAACTCAATGGGTATTAATCAAGCTAAATCACAACACTTTTTTTTAGAAAGATATGAAAAAGCATTTCATAATGAATTAATACACTTTATGAAATCTTTTCAGTCTGGCACTCAGCCTAGTGTTAATATTTCTGATGGAGTTCTTGCGTTAAAAATCGCTGAAGCTGCTAAAGAGTCACTCCAAAGTGGCAACTCAATTAATTTATAGATTTTAAATAGAATGCCTCCACAAGATATTAATGATTTAAATAGCTTGCTTCAAGAAAGCTATCCAAGATTAAGCAAAAAAATGAAGTTGATTGCTTTCTATGTAATTGATCAGCCACAAAACCTTGCGATAAATACCTTGGCGGTTATTGCGTCAGAAATTGGAGTGTACCCTTCAACCCTAGTCCGCTTTGCAAAGCACTTTGGGTTTAGTGGTTTTGCTGAACTACAAGATCTATTTAAGGTCAAAATTTCACAATCTCCTATTAACTATCGACAACGCATCACGGATGTGAAAAAAGTTACTGAGACTAATGTGTCTACAAATAGTTCAAATATCTTCAAAGAAATTACGAGTCGCAATATTGTTGCTACAGAATTACTTTCTGAGCAAATAGATGTTCAGTTAATAGAAGAAACAGTGAAGGCATTGTGTGATGCTAAAGAAGTAATTTTGTGCGGTACAAATAGAGCCCAACCTGTAGCAAATTACTTTTATTACATGTTAAACAATCTCGGTATTCGATGTCGTATTGCTAATGATGTAAATGAAGTGGAGAACCTTTCAAATTGGCTTGATGACAAAACAGTATTCATTGCAATTACTTATAATCCTTACAATACGATGACAACAGAAGCGGTTAAAGAGGCAAAAAATTCAAAAGCAAAGGTAATTTTGCTGACCGATACAGAGTTGAATCCTATTGCTCATTTAGCAGATTTTTTATTTAGCATTCATGAGGCAGAAATTCATACTTTTAGGTCTTTAGGGGCCACAATGTGTCTCGTTCAGGCTATATGTATATCTATTGGATATCACCAACAAGGAAATTAAATATGTCACTTTTATCTCGCCCTAAATTAAGTTCAAATGGTTGTTATCAAGATATTACACCAAAATCGGCAAATTGGGATTTTGTTGGATTTAAAGCTTATGAGCTGGAGCCTTCTCAAACTTTAAATTTAACAGAAGTCGATAATGAGCTATGTCTGGTAATTTTATCTGGGAAGGCTGATATTGCTGTAGAAGATGAAGAGTTTTATAATCTTGGCGATAGGATGAGTGTCTTTGAAGATAAAAAACCTCATGCGTTATACGTCCCTAATAATCATAAAATAACCATTAAAGCATTAACTAAGCTTGAGCTTGCAATTGCAGCTGCGCCTGGTTTTGGTAATTATCCTGTAAGACATATAAAACCTGAAGAAATGACTAATGAGGAACGGGGGGAAGGAAGTAATACAAGGTCTATTTGTAATATCTTGCCGGAACAAGATGAAGCTGATAGTCTTTTGGTTGTTGAAGTTAAAACTCCTGCAGGTAATTGGTCGAGCTATCCACCTCATAAACACGACTCAGACAACATTCCCGTTGAAACTTATCTTGAGGAAACCTATTATCATCGGATTAACCCATCGCAAGGCTTTGTTTTCCAACGTGTCTATACCGATGATTTGTCTATTGATGAAACTATGGCGGTCGAAGATAAATGTGTTGTATTAGTTCCATCTGGATACCATCCTGTTGGCGTTCCATATGGTTATGATTCTTACTATTTAAATGTAATGGCGGGCCCAAAACGTCAATGGATTTTTAAAAATCACCCCGATCATCAATGGATGTTAGATAAATAATGAAAGCACTTGATGTTATTTGCCTAGGGCGCGCTGCAGTAGATTTATACGGACAACAAATTGGATCTACCCTTGAAGGTATGGGAAGTTTCGCAAAATATCTTGGTGGCTCATCTGCAAATATTGCTTATGGCTCCTCTAAACTTGGGCTAAAGTCTGCAATGATCTGCAGAGTTGGTGATGAGCATATGGGAAGATTTGTGCGGAATGAATTAGCAAGTGTTGGAGTTGATGTTTCGCATGTTGTCACAGATAAAGATCGACTAACAGCTTTAGTTGTCCTAGGGATACAAAATAAAGACACTTTCCCGCTTATTTTTTATCGAAA
>JBLHLI010000206.1:0-5154 GCA_047618765.1 Enterobacterales bacterium
TCAGCCAACTCTTGTTTGAGAATGGATGCACTAAAACCTGTCACTAAAACAATTGGAATATCTGCACGTATCTTTCTAAACTCTTTAGCTAATTGAGTACCGGTTATAACAGGCATAGATTGATCGGTAATGATTAGATCAAAGTCTTCAGGATCAGTTCTAAACATTTCCAGCGCTTTTTCGCTGCTAACTGAAACAGCAACTTCATAGCCAAGACTTTCTAACATATCACGACCGAGTTCAACGATGACTTCATCATCATCAATATATAAAATGAGTTCCCCACCCTTAGATAATGGCTTCACCTGTTCTTTATTTTGATGATGTTGGCCTTCCTTATCCACCACAGGAAGAAATACACTAAATACTGTACCTTCATCTAATTCAGAATCAACTATAATTTCACCACCGAAATTGGTGATTATTCCATTTGCCACACTTAATCCTAGACCACTACCTTCATTCTTATCTCTTGTACTAAAAAATGGTTCAAAAACACTGGCTTTTGTTAAGGCGTCCATTCCAATACCAGTATCTTGAATTCTCATCCGTACATATTGACCGGAGTGTAATCTGCCACTCTGGGCAAGTAGCTGTTCATCAGGATTAATATTATCAATTCGAATTGTTAAGGTGCCAATTTCATTACTCATTGATTGAGATGCATTGGTTACCATTGCTACTAGTACTTGAGTTAATTGAGTGGACTCTGCTGCAACTAAATCATTGCTAGTATTATAGAAAGTCTTAATTTCATGTTGGGCTGGAATCGAAGACTTTAAAAAAACCAGAGAGTCTTCAACAATTTTAATTAAATGGATCTGCTCTCGGACTTGCTCATATTGACGAGTAAAACTCATAATGCGTGCAACTAGATCACGAGCTCTATGAGCACCATTTAAAATATGAGTGAGATATTTATGTTGACGAGTACCTTCATCTGCGTCAGTAAGCGCCATATCGGCATAACCTAAAACGGGTCCTAATATGTTATTGAAATCATGGGCAATACCACCGGTTAAGCTTTCAACTGCTTGTTTTCGTTGTAGACTTCTTAATTGAATCTCCAAACTCTTTTGCTTTGCTTCGCGAGTATTTTTAGCTGAGATATCTCTGAGTATACCTGTATATACTTGGCTATTATTGATAGTTGAAACACTGACTGAAAGTTCTACTGGTATACTTTTATCATCTTTTGTAAAGCCAATTACTTCAAAGATCCTTTCTGGTTGCTCTTCGAGACCAATGAATTTTTGTACAATAACTTCACCATCTTCTTGCTCAACCTTCAAAGGTATTAATTTAGTAATATTTTTTCCAATAATTTCTTCTGGTAAATATCCAAACATTTTTTCAGATGATTGATTATATTCTTGTATAACCCCACGATCATTGAGTGAAATAATGCCTTCTGAGGCTGTATCCAGAATACATTTATAGCTCTGTAATTGTTCCTTACTCTCTTGGGTTACTAACAGCATATTATCTAACATACGATTATAACTGACGACTAATTGTGCAACCTCATCTTTACCTTCTACAACTATTCTTTGACTGTAGTTACCGCCTCCAGCTTTACTGATACCAACAATAATTTCATCTACTTTAAAGGCAAGTTTATTTCCAATTAGATATCCCACTAGGGTTAAAGCTAGTATCACAATCAAAATAACAAACCAATAATTATTGGTAATTATAAAATAATCAGGTTGAACGGCAGAGGGTGAAAGACTCATTAAAAGATAAGTTTCAGTATTTAATGTAAGCACCTGTTGAAAAGGTTGTTGTTGATAGTTTACTGGTAAAGGTAAACCTGCTTCATGGCTAATAAGCACTTTTTCATTTTTATAAAGATAAAAGCCTAGATAATGTGGTAACTCAGAATATTGTGCAAATATCTGCTCTAAGGTTGTTAATTTTGTATCTCGATTATCTGTAGCTGATAAAGCTGCGTCTGCCATATTAGATAACCGATCGAGCAGAAGCTTATCTGCATCAATTTGCATGTTTTCTTGGGATAGTGATTCACTACGAAGTAGATATTCAACAGAAACAGGAACAAAAACCAATGAGGTTATGAAAAGTATAAAGGCAGTTTTCCATTTTAATGACATTTAAAGATAACCTCAGATTTTGAGTTTAATCTATTATAAAAAAAATCCATAAATTCAATACCCAATGAATCGATGGATCTTAGTATAGCTGAGTTATGTAATATTATAAGTTAGACTGGTTCAACTTATTCCACATTTTTTGGCTATTTAGCGGCCAGTTTTACTAATTGAACTTCATCTTCTATGATCAACTCAAGTAATTTATCTGCCTTTAGGTAGCCTGGGAGATATACTCCACTTGCTAAAATTAATGCAGGTGTTCCATTCAATCTAAATTCCTGCACCAGTTGATAATGCTCTGCTAGTGGATTTTCACAAGTATCAGCACCAAAGGTTCTGTCTATTTTAGCTTTATTCATTGCATCCTTTCTATCTTTTGCGCACCAAATAGACTGCAACTTAACATGTGAGGCTGAGCCTAATCCTGCTCTTGGATAACCTAAATAGCGTACTGTGATACCTAGCTTATTATAATTTGCCATTTCCTTATGTAGTTTTCTGCAATAGCCACAATCAACATCAGTGAATACTGTTATTTTATATTTTTCTTCTGCAGCTTTAAATATAACCATATCAGATTCATCTAAAGAGTTAATCTTATCGCGACGCATAGGAGCAATACGACGATCAATGTCTCTCATGGCAATTTCAGTAAGATCCTTAACGCCTTCTTCTATAGAAAAAAGTTTACCAGAAATCAAAAATTTAGCATCAGCGCTCACATAAAGAATTTGACCTTGAGTGAATACTTCATATAAGCCCGGAAAAGGTGATTTTTTTATGACCTCGACCTTAAGAGAAGGAACTCTCTTCTCTAGCTCAGTTTTTACCATCTCAAATTCATTTTCTTCAGCGGTTAGCTGTACAATCTCATCATTGGCATAAATTGATGTCAAACACAGCTGTGCCATCATTAGAGCCGTTAATACTACTTTAAGTGTTTTTTGCAAAACTGAAGTCTCCACTATAATTTTTCTTAATCGAGGTATCAATAACCTCTAAATAAGCTCTTAATAACAAAAGATACTCTATTTTTTGAGTCTTTATCTTGGCTCAGAAAATAACATTCATATCAATAGAGTCTAATTATACCCTATTGTTTCATATTTTAGGTCATTTTCATCCTCTAGGATGATGTTGTTGATGTAAACTCTTCAATCGTTCCTGAGCAACGTAAGTATATATCTGTGTGGTCGAGAGATCACTATGTCCAAGCAACATTTGCAAACTTCTTAGATCAGCGCCGTGATTTAACAGATGAGTGGCAAAGGCATGGCGCAAAACATGGGGTGAGATGGTCTTTTTGATACCTGCAATAGAGGCATAATGCTTAATTCTATGCCAGAAGGTTTGTCTAGTCATAGCCTTACCTCGTTGACTTAAAAATAACGCATCACATTGTTTATCACCCAATAGAACGGCTCTAGATGAACTTAAATAGTCTTTTATGGCATCAATTGCACTCTCACCAATGGGTACAAGTCGCTCTTTATTACCTTTTCCACTAACTCTCAATACTCCTTGCAGCATACTAATTTGGCTTACCTCAAGAGTTACGAGCTCTGTAATTCTTAGACCACAGGCGTAGAGTAGCTCTAGCATGGCTAAATCTCTTAAACCAAGAGTGTCATCAGAAGGTGCATCTAACAGAACATCAATTTCCTTTTCTGTCATCGTTTTAGGTAGACTTCGACCAATTTTCGGAGACTCAATCAAACTACTAGGATCGCTGCTTAGAATATTTTCTCGAACACAATATCGATAAAAACGACGAATTGTAGATAATAATCTACTCGTTGAACGAGGATTATATCCTTGTCCTACACGCCAAGATAAACAGGATAGAAGATGTTCTCTCTGACAGGTTAATAATCGCTGTCCTTTAGTATTAAGCCATTGCGACAATAACTTTAGATCACTTCCATAAGACGATAAGGTCTGTTCACTGAGCCCGTGTTCCATCCAAAGACTGTCTAAGAATCTTTGAATGAGGGCTAATTCTTTTGGTTCAATGACTTGGTCGTTCACTAGGATGCTATCTCTGGGATTCTCGATGATTTACACATCTTAGCATGCTAACTTGCTAAATCATTACTACTAAATTGAGACAAGTCCTCAGTCTCTCAAGACCTAGACATAACTTACAGGGGTTATGCAGCAGCATTAAAAAAAGCAAAAAAAATGGGTAGCCTTTTGAGCTACCCATTTTCTTATCTAAATAATATCTAAATAATATCTAAATAGTATCTAACTTTTAACTAACTTTTAACTAACTGAGGAGTTAACTAAAGTTTTTCTTTAATTCTTGCAGCTTTACCACTTAACTCACGTAGATAGTACAATTTTGCTTGACGTACATCACCGCGACGCTTAACAGTAATTTCACTGATTAGCTTAGAATAGGTTTGAAAAACACGTTCAACACCAACACCGCTTGAAATTTTACGAACAGTAAATGCAGAGTTTATGCCACGGCTTTTTATAGCGATAACAACACCTTCAAAAGCCTGTAGACGTTCACGTTCGCCTTCAATAACTTTTACTTTTACTTCAATAGTATCGCCAGGTGAAAATTTAGGAATTTCCGTACCTGCTAGCTGTTCTGCTTCTAATTCCGCAATAATGTTGCTCATCACTAACTCCTGTTTCAGCCCTCAGGCTAATAATCAATATAATTTTATTTCTGTTGTTCGCGAAAGCCATCTAAAAGTTTTAGCTGTTCACGAGATAAATTATTCTCATCCAGTAGATCCGGGCGTCGTTGCCAAGTTCTACCGAGTGCCTGTTGATGTCTCCACGAAGCTATTGCTTTATGGTCACCAGACAACAGTACTTTTGGTACTGCATTGCCATCCAAAACTTCTGGACGAGTATAGTGAGGACAATCAAGTAAGCCATCACTAAATGAATCTTCTATCGCGGAGCTCTTATGTCCAAGAACTCCAGGTTGCAACCTGAGTATCGAATCGATAAAACACATGGCAGGCAACTCTCCACCGCTGAGAACGAAATCACCTAGTGACCATTCTTCATCGATGAC
>JBLHLI010000207.1:0-5119 GCA_047618765.1 Enterobacterales bacterium
GTCGCTATGACACGTCAAAATAATAACTAACGTAAATGTTAATTACCTTTCAACTACTATCTCTGCAAGTGTCCACACAAATTACTTTATTCAATTGTTAAAGAGCTTGGCTAAGGACGCATGTTCCTTTAGCCGAGGCGCGCATTCTACGCACTTTAAGAAAAGTGTCAACTATTAATTTCAACTTTTTTTATTTCTTTTCAAACGGGCTATGCCGTTCGAACTGGAGCGCATTATAGAGAGATATTTTGATTGTGCAAGCAGTAATTTAAATTAATTTTAAAAGCCTGAATTTGTTCATTTTTTTGCTTGAAATATGAACAAATGAATGTTTTTTTGTACAGATTGGTTGAATAGTAATCTGGTGGTTTTGAGGTGTAGGATATAGGGGCTTCGTAGTCGTGCTTAACTAGGTAGTAATAAGCGACTCTTTGATAAGATTCAATTATTTAACATCTTGTATTAACTTTGCGCTATAGCAGCTTTTCTTGCCTTCTTTCTTTTATCATTTAAATCTCGCCAGCCAAGCAATACTATTAATATAACGATATAGACAGCTGGTTCAGTTAGATCTAGCTTTACTTGCCAAGTGAAATGCCAGACCGCAAGAATGCCTATGAGGTATACTAGCTTATGCAACTTCTTCCATGATTTACCTAATCGTTTGACCATCCCCTTTGTGGAAGTCAAAGCTAGTGGTATGAGTAATAACCAGCTTATAAAGCCTATGGTGATATAAGGTCGCTTAATAATTTCTGATAGCAGCACTGCCCAATCAAAATCTAAAATGAATTGAATGAATATCCAAAAATGTGCTGAGGCATAGAAAAACACTAGCAAACCGGTCATTCTGCGAGCGGTCATTAATAGAGGCCAATTAAGCCAACTAGAAACAGGCGTGATGGCTAAGGTTACCATCAAAGAATTTAAGCCCCATATACCCGTTGTGAGTAATAGGGTTTTATGTGGATCAGGCCCCAAGTCTTCAGTCAAGATGCCAATTATGAGATCTAGGGCTCCTGAGAATAGTACTAGAAATATTATTGGCTTAATAATAAACCTAACAACATTTCTAGATTTGCGAAATTTGACTAACAGCGGCATATTAAAAGTTTCGACGCAAATCCATTCCACTATAAAGACTAGCGACTTGCTCTCCATATCCGTTAAAGGGTAGCGTCTTGATTCTTTGAATTCCTGATAGTGAACTGCTAGTCAATCGTCTCTCATGGGCCTGACTCCAGCGAGGATGAGAAACGGCCGGATTAACGTTGGCATAAAAGCCATATTCCTTTTTAGCTGAACGTTGCCAACTATTAATGGGTTGTTTCTCTGTGAACTCTATTTTAACGATGGATTTAATGCCTTTAAATCCATATTTCCAAGGGACAATCAATCGAAGTGGTGCACCATTTTGAGCTGGAAGTTCTTTGCCGTACATACCAACAACCATAAAAGCGAGAGGATTCATTGCTTCATCAATGCGCAACCCTTCCACATAAGGCCAGTCAAGTGAGGTATGACCAAAAGCTCCCCTTTTTTGACCTGGGAATTGTTGAGGATCTTCTAACGTAGTAAATTGAACATATTTAGCTTTTGAATTAGGTTTGAATTGCTTTAATAAATCTGCCAGAGAAAAACCGACCCAGGGAATAACCATAGACCAGGCTTCCACACAACGCATTCTATATATACGCTCTTCTAATGTCTGCTTAGCTAATATATCCTCAATATTAAACTTACCTTTAATATCAGCCTCACCTGATATTTCTACTGTCCAGGGCGTAGCCTTAAAGTTTTTGGATAATTTAGCGGGATCGTCCTTACCTAATCCAAATTCATAAAAGTTATTATAGCTATCAGCAACGGATTCTGAGGTTTGAGGTTCAGTAGTAGAAAATAATTTGTTTTTAGTGAACTGAAGTTCTTTTAATATTGATTTTTCTTTCTTGTCCCCAAACAAACGGTCAAGTAAGCCAGCTTGGGTAGAAGATGTGGCAAAAGTTGAGCCCACTAAGCCCAACTTTAACATTTTGGATATAAGTTCACGTCTATTTAGATAAGCAGACTCAGAAGTAATTTCACTACTTTGTAGGTCGAAAGCTTTTTTTATTAACAATACTTACTCCTCAGTAAATTATATAAAAATTTATGGGCTTTATGAAAAGAGTACCTTTAAATAAAAATGTTACGGACTATCTTCTTTATTAGCTTCTTCATTAGCTTCTTTATTAGCTTCTTTATTATCTGTTTTATCTCTGCGTCGCTCAGCTTTCAATTTTTGTAATCGTCGTAAGGTCGTTATTGGTCCAGATATCAGGTAAAGAGTAAAGGCTGGAAATAGAACCAAAGGCGGATTATAAGCCACCATGATAACAACCAATACCATCAGCAGGACGGACACAAAGGGTACTTTTCCTTTCCAATCAACTTCTTTAAAACTGTGATAGCGGAAATTACTGACCATTAACAGTCCACAAGTCACTGTGACTATAGCCACTAACAGTGAATGTGATGCGCCATCCCAATGCATTTTTTCACCAAACCAGACAAGCCCGATGATTACACCTGCAGAAGCTGGTATCGGCAAGCCTTGAAAATATTTTTTATCGATGGTTTCAGGCATGATGTTAAAACGAGCTAATCTTAATGCCCCACATACTACATAGACAAAAGCGGCTAACCAACCTAATTTCCCAAGTTGCTCAAGAGCCCCCCAGTTATAGGCGATTAAAGCTGGAGCTACACCAAATGAAACGATATCGGCAAGACTATCGTATTCAGCACCAAAAGCACTGGTGGTATTGGTCATTCGTGCAACTCTTCCATCAAAACTATCCATTAACATGGCTACGAATATAGCAAAGCCAGCATCAGAAAAATTACCGCTCATTGAAGCGACAATGCCATAAAACCCACAAAAAATGCCGAATGTTGTGAAAAGGTTCGGTAGAAGGTATATACCTTTTTTACCCTTATTTTTAATGTTATTGCTATTTGTCATCTGATTAAATATCCATAAAGTAATTATTCTTCTGTTGCTATTATCCGTGATAATTAGATTGATCGCAAAGAAGAACAACTATTAATAAAAATGTTTTATTGTGATTCAGTCGTATCTTTATATTTGTATACTAAGAGATAATGAAATATATAGTCATTTATAAGATGAGTTCGTTTCGTAGTAAAGTTAAGAAATCATTGAAGCTTTGTAAGCTAATTACAAATGTTTAAGTAGTTTGTTGACAAAGACCTAACTTATGTCAGTATACAATCAATCGACACACTGCCAATATTTCCTGAGAGGAAAATGAAGACTCTTAACTGCAAACGAACAATTCTTGTAGGACTAACAGAAGAAGGAAAGAAGTTTAGACCAAGTGATTGGTCTGAGCGAATGTGTGGCTCTCTCTGTACTTTTAGAAATCGCAGAATCTACTATTCTCCTCTTTTACGTCCAGCAATTAGAGACGGCGTAAAATGTGTTATCGTTGATGAAGCTCTCCTCGCAAAAGAGCCTGGAGTACACCAACAGATTTTTAATTTTGCAGAAACTAATTGTCTACAAATAATTTACGAAGAATAATAGGCCATTATAAATAATTTTTACCGCTCTACACAATACGAGCAATTAAAGTTATAGTGGTAGGAAGAAATACTCTAGGGAGATTGTACATATGAAATCATTAATCAAGTTAGTTCTTATAAGCATTAGTTTGGGTCTGTGTATAAGTGCATTCTCAGCGAACACAATATCGAAAGTAACGTATAAATGGACAGACGAAAAAGGAATTGTTCAATATACCGAAAGACCACCTAAAAGTCATGGCTATGAGAAGATAACTATTACAGCAAGTGGCGGAAAGGAAATAACTACAGTAACTCAAGAAGACGTCGAAAAAAAATCAACTGAAGAGACTAATCCTCTAGATGAATATGCAAAGGCCAATCAACGTAACTGTGAAATGGCAAAGGCTAACTTAAAAATATTAACTAATTTATCACGAATACAAGTTAGTGATGAAAAAGGTGTAAAGAGAATCCTTACTGCTGCAGAGAAAAAAGCGCGTGAAGATGAAACAAAAAAAGAAATAGAAGTTTATTGCAACGCAAACCCTAAATCATAATTTATTAAGTAAACTGTTTAGAACAAAAAGGCCACTATCTAGTGGCCTTTTTAGTATCTTACTAATCTATATATACTTTGCTATTTCAATTATTTCAGAACAAGCTCAGTATCTACCCAATCAGCAACAATCGTTTCACCGCTATCAATATCACCTGATAATATCGCATTGGCAAGTGGATTTTCTAAACGTTGTTGTATAGCTCGCTTTAAAGGTCTTGCACCAAAAATAGGGTCAAAGCCGATCTCGGCAATAGCTGCTAATGTCTGCTCAGTCACTTCTAACGTTATCTCACGTTCAGCTAGACGTTCAACGATTTGTTTTATCTGAATTTTGGCAATACCCTTAATTTGTTCTTTATCCAGAGGATGAAAAACAACCATTTCATCAATACGATTTATAAACTCTGGTCTGAAATTTTGACCAACAATATCAGAAATAGCTGCTTTCATAGCAAGATATTGTTCAGAGGAACTTTTGTCAGAAGCACTCTCTTCATACATCGATTGAATAACATCAGAACCCAAGTTTGAGGTCATGATTATCACTGTATTTCGAAAATCAACAGTACGGCCTTGGCCATCGGTCAATCTTCCATCATCGAGCACCTGAAGTAAAATATTGAAAACATCAGGATGTGCCTTTTCAATTTCATCCAACAAAATGACAGAATATGGTTTTCTACGGACTAACTCCGTTAGATAACCGCCTTCTTCATAACCAACATAACCGGGAGGCGCACCAATTAATCTGGCCACAGAATGCTTTTCCATAAACTCAGACATATCAATGCGAACCAGAGCTTCATCAGTATCGAATAAGAACTTGGCCAGAGACTTTGTTAATTCTGTTTTACCAACTCCTGTTGGCCCTAAAAAGAGAAAAGAGCCATTGGGTCTAGAGGGATCAGATAATCCTGCGCGGGAACGTCTTATGGCATTGGAAACCGCAATAACAGCCTCTTGTTGCCCAATAACACTTTCGTGAAGAGT
>JBLHLI010000208.1:0-5119 GCA_047618765.1 Enterobacterales bacterium
AACAAAATAAGGCTAGCTCTGCAATTTTAAAAAGTAATTTTATAGTGTGGGCAAGATATTTAGCTGTGAATATTAGGCTTGACTAGTTAAATTCTTAAAATCTAAATAGAATTGCGCGAGGATGGAAATTATTGGGGGGTACGCAAGAGCTTTGATTTGATTCACGAGACCTGTAAATTGATTATATTTTATACAACTGATATGCTCATTTTTCATCCAAAGGAGAAGTAGGATGTGAATTATACAATTCTATTAATTAAAAAAGGACATTCTAATGAAAAAAATAAAAACTCTATTTATAACCCTCATCATTCTTATATCAATTCCATTATATGCCTTCGGTGGCCACCTCGATGTAATTCAAGTCGAGTTGAAGGAAGGCTGTGCATTCAACCAATATCTGGCGATAGCAAAGGATTTCAATGATAAGTGGGCAAAGGACTACGACTATCATGCGGAAATCTTGATGCCGGTGCAGAGCAATGATTTGAAATCTCTATTCTGGGTTGGCAGATCCTCCGGCGCCGTCGCATTTGGCAAAGCTTGGGAGGCTTGGGTAAGAGATTTAGGTAAATCGGATTCGGTAGCAGCTAAATTAAATACACGCTTTGAAAATTGTGGCAAGAATATGTCGCGCCGAAGCTACGGCGTCTACTAAAAATGATTCACTGGCAGCCGTCTTCGTACGGCTGCTCCTATATTTCATATGGATATTAGATGAACACACTTAGACCAGCTCCCACAATCTCCCTTCAAATTTAATTCAGAATAGCTGTAACATTTATAATTTATGTCTATTTAATCTAATTACTAGGAAAACAGATTGTAATAGATTGCTTTTGGTTCTAACAGTATATTAATCTCCTATTTATAGGACTTCTTTCAAGGATGATCTATGCAACACAAATTCGGATTTTTCAGCCTGATTTTACTAGGTATCAACATCATCATTGGTCAGGTATATTCCTACTTCCCAACGTTTGCGCTGGAAGTATGGAAATACGGACAAATGAACTTATTTTTTATCGAGACCAGCTTCTGAACGAACCTTTGGCAAGCATTTTGGACAAATTCCATGACTTATTTCTGCGTCTGAATGTTTAGTAAGATATGCTTCCATCCTTTCCCATGCCCCCGCATCATCACGAATACTATGACAATAAGAACACATGGGGATAATGCCTTTTAATGTTTTAATTTCGTTCAAGGCGTCTTGAAGTGATTTAATTAAATGAACTCTTTCTTCCTCCAGTTGAATTCGAACTGTTATATCCATATGTGTACCACTCATGCGAAGTGGATTGCCATTTGAATCACGCTGCACAATTTTGGCGTGATCAAGTACCCACTTGAATCCGCCATCTTTTGTCAGCATTCTGTATTCCATTTTGTGAGAGGTAGTACGGCCTTCAAGATGATCTTGAATAGATTTCCATGCAGCATCACGGTCATCTGGATGAATAGAATTAGTCCAACTATCTGTGTTATCGTTAAATTCAGTGATTGTCGAATAGCCAAGCATCTGAGCCCAACGGTCGTTACGTTTTACTTCGTCTGTTTCTATATTCCAATCCCAAAAGCCCTGTTCACTTCCTTCCAATACCATCTTAAACCGCTCTTCACTGAGCATCAATTTATCACCAGCTATTAATATAGATTCGCTTTCATTCTTCATTAATATCCATCCGGTTTGTTCTATCTAGATAATGTCTAGAGTAGATGTAATTTGTTTTAAGACTTCCACTTATTTCTTGGAATAAACTTAACGTAAGTTATATGAATGTTAAGGCTATAATTAATTTTTGATGTTCAACTCTATATAGATGTTGAAGGATTTATTTGACTATAGCAATTTAATTGCAAATTAATTATAAAAGACTTATGGAAATAAAATAGTTACCTTCGTTATTCTAATCACCAAATATAGTGATTTAATTACACTCTCCAAAACTCAGCGAGATAATCATGAAATGTAGAATTTATACTTATGAGTTCCAGTAGAGAGCTAACAGAGTAACTCGTATCAGATGAGATTAATTGGACGATATTACTGAGACTCTAAATATCCTGATTTTTTGGATATACGAATTTGATGATAAAGTAATCAATATGTTATAGGCTATTGTGAATAGACTACTCACAAATTGAGGTAAATAAAGTGAATGATTTTGAACGTCGACGGTTTTTGAAATTTCTTGCGGCTAGTCCTCTCGTTGGATATACAATGGCTTCGAGTTTGTTTGCCGAAGAGTCTCTGAACAAGATACAGCTGCCTGATTACTTAATTAAATCTCCTAAAGATGCATTGGATGTTTTTGATTTTCATAATGTTGCGAAGCAAGTACTGCCTACATCACATTATGGATACCTGGCAACCGGTACTGATGGCAACGAGACTCTGACAGCCAATAGACAAGCATTTGATCGTGTCTATCTGCGGGCTAAACGAATGGTCAATACATCGAGCGTGAGTCTTAAAACTACATTGCTTGATGAGCGTATGGAATCTCCCTTATTACTTGCACCCGTAGGCAGTCAGAAAGCTTTTCACCCTGAAGGAGAACTTGCTACAGCTGGTGCTGCTAAAGCACAAAACCATGTACAAATACTCTCTAACGTAACATCAAATTCTATTGAAGATGTCATCAAGGTGCGTGGTGCTCCGGTTTGGTTCCAATTATATCCTACGAATAAATGGTCGACAGCTAAAAAGATGCTACTTCGTGCAGAACAGGCCGGTGCAAAAGTGGTGGTATTAACTGTAGATCTAAATTCCGGTAGTAATCGCACATTACTTGGTCAGTTCTCAAGGGCTGACAAACGTGATTGTAGCGCCTGTCACGGCGATGGACCGGATGACTGGCTCAAGACTAAACCAATGTACAAAGATACAGGGTCGACTTCATCAGATTGGGATATGTCTGGTATGACTTGGGATTATATAGAGCGTCTGCGTGAGACAACCTCAATGAAAATAGTAATCAAAGGCATTGTCACAGCTGAGGACGCAACCAGCTGTGTACAGCACGGGGCAGACGCAGTTTATGTGTCAAATCATGGCGGTCGTGCTGAAGCAAGCGGTTGGGGTTCTCTTGAGAGTTTACCTGAAGTAATTAGTGCTGTTGATGGTCGTGTTCCGGTGATTGTCGATAGTGGTTTTCGACGTGGCACTGACATTTTCAAAGCACTAGCGATGGGTGCAGATGCTGTCTCTATTGGTCGTGCCTATATTTGGGGATTGGCAGCATTCGGCCAACCGGGCGTTGAAAAGGTTTTAGAAATGCTCAAAGCTGAACTCTCAATGGTGATGGGGCAAATGGGAGTGAATTCAATCGCTGAAATTGGCCCACAGCATATCGGTATTCGTAATCAGGGAAAAAGCTAAAACAGATTAGGAGAGCAGCTCATCATTTGATTATAAGTCTCTGTATCAAGGGGGTCAGATGAACTTGAATCTTAATACATCCTGTATCAAGGGGGTCAGATGAACTTGAATCTTAATACATCCTGTATCAAGGGGGTCTGTATCAAGGGGGTCAGATGAACTTGAATCTTAATACATCCTATGAACGGCCGCTTTGTTCTGTAAATTTAGCAGAAGAGATTTAAAGATGGGCTTCAACTGATTAAACGGCAAGAAATATCTATTCCAACTTTGGTGGGTTGGCTAGTATTTGTTATAAACACGTTGCAATATCAGAAAAGTACCCAATATAGGTTGAAATAAATCAACTTCTTCCAACTAATTATTGTCTGGTAATTAATGGTGAAATTTATTCTAAAATGTAAGAAAGAGGCTTAAATTGAATTCAACAAAAGAACTTTTTACTGAAATTGGTACGTTATTAGATCAGGTGCCGAGTAGCTGGGTAGAACTAACAACTCATCGGTTAGATATATATGATGAAGCGCAGGCTAAATCGCAATTTCTTTCTCAATTACAAGCACTTTTATCTTCTGGGAAGATTTCTCAAGAATCTCTGGAAAGGTTACCAACTGCTTATGACTATATTCGTTTGGGTCACCAACTTTCGAGTGTTCTTGAATGGGTTGTTGCAGAAATAAATGAGGTTTCATTAGACCAAGTCATCTCTTTTACTTCCAAAATAATGCCTGTTCTTGCAATTCTACGACGCAATGCTTTAAATAACACTAGCACTTTTATTTACTATAATAGTGATGCGACTCCAGTCGTTGATGAAGTTCGATTAAGAGCAATTTATGGATACCAGTTTGAACTAATAGAGGTCGCGGATGCTGGTAATATTCCAGAGCACAAAGAAGCGACAGTTCTTTTTGTCACTGAATCGCCATATAAAGAAAAGCTAACCTCTAACGTTAATATTGATGCCACCATTAATCTTCACTCTCAGTTTGGAAGCACGATTATTATTCATAATCGAGTCACTTTCAATTCAGAGGATTCCAGCACCCAAGTCGAATCACTTGTTAAAGATATTCAACATGTGAGGCGACGCGAAACCATTGCTATGACACCCCCTAATGCTTTGAACCTATTGCTTGAAATAGTTAAGGATGAAACATCGGTTCCTGTATTAACGACTAATGATGACCTAGAAACTATCTATCAATGCATTCAACAAAATACTGGCAGTTCAGTCACGCCATTAATTGCTTCTAGCGGTCTATCTATACAATACGCCATAATGATGGGATTAGTCGAAGATGCTTTGACTAAGCACCCGAATAAGCCGATTGCGATTATTCTTCCACCTAATTGTTATGGTGGTACTAATGACCAAGCACGACGAATAGTCGAGCTTATAGCCAATGTTGAGATTGTTGATTTGTTGGTCGACGGCGATCAAGACTTGGTCAGCAGTTTAGAGGTTGCTCTCACTCAAGTCGCGATGAATGATGGTGTGCCGATCGTTCTTGCTGAGATCCCGACAAACCCAAGAGTTGAAGTACCCGACATGAATGAATTAGCCCGGGTATTAAATAAAGTTAGAAAAACCACTGATAATAAAAATGCCGTCGAACCATCTTTTATGGTTGATCAAACGTTTTGTCCTAATGTCAGATTATTGCATCAAGAAAGCCAATTAGTCGGTGTTAAAGTAATATCTTTTTCGAGTGGTTCTAAATTCCCTAGTGG
>JBLHLI010000209.1:0-5104 GCA_047618765.1 Enterobacterales bacterium
TTGCCTAGCGTCAATATATCGGGCACAACATCTTGGGTTTCAAATGCCCACATGGAAGTACCCACTCGGCCAAAGCCCACTTGCACTTCATCTGCAATACAGACACCGCCTGCAGCCCGAACCTTTTCATAGACTGCTTTTAGATATCCATCTGGCATAATGATTTGACCAGCAACACCCTGAAGAGACTCACAAATATAAGCCCCTAGTTTATTACCTTCTTGTTCAATCTCAGTAATCGCTCTTTGAACATCCTCAGCATAAGCCATTGCTGTTTTAATGTTATTCCCCTGATATTTACCAGAATAGGGATCCGGCAACTCTACTTGATGAATTGTAGTTTCAGCACCTTTTCCACCTGGACCATCAAACTTATAGGGGCTGGCTTTTATACAGGCGGCAGTATTTCCATGATAAGCACCATCAACGACGATTAATTCTTTCGAAGAAGAATAATTTTCAGCTAACCGAAATGCTAATTCATTGGCTTCACTTCCTGAATTTACAAACATACAAACAGAAAGAGAATCAGGTAATGTTGCTAAGAGTTTTTCACTAAAATCAATAATGTTATCGTGCAAAAAACGAGTATTAGTATTCAACTCAGCCATCTGCTTTTGACCAGCAGCCACTACCTTCGGATGACAATGCCCCACATGACAAACATTGTTAACCATATCAAGATACTCTACCCCCTTCTCATCATAGAGAAAGGCCCCTCTACCCTGGATGATTTTTATTGGCTCTTCGAAACTTAAACTTAATGTTTTGCCTAGGTGTTGCTGACGAAAGTCGATAATCTGTTGATGACTTTTACCTCGACTTGTATTTAGACCACAGCTATTTAGTAGACTTAATTCAGCGGCAAGGAAATTCAATGAATCCAAGTTCTGCAAAGCGGTAACTGCTGCGTCTACAGAAACTAAAATATATTCATTATCTGGCTGATTCTTTATTGCCAAAGCGGCATTGCAAATCGAAGTGCAAAGTCGAAGAGAAATTAAAGGCAAAAGTACCTTAATCTCCAGAGCTGATAACGGCCGATGTTGATGATAGCCAATAACCAAATGTTTAATCGTTTGTAAAGGCTCATCAACTCCCATGATAGCGTAAGCAGCAGTTATTGCTAATTCGTTAATAAGATGGCTATATACCACATCACCAAAGTCAATTAATCCTGTAACCGAATGTGGAGCATTTTTATCATCGACTAATACGTTATAGTCATTTGCATCATTATGAATAATACCCTGAGGTAATTGTCCAAGCAGGGGTAAAACCTTGACCTGATAACTGCCTAGAAAACTATCAATTAATGGCAGTAATTCTGCTTTGAGCAGATGTTTTTTAGTCTGACAAATTGCAAAGCCCTGTGCTAGATCCCACTCTAAATAACGATACACATCAGGATGTGAAAAACTAGCCAACTGCTGATCAACTTGCCCTATCATTGTGCCTAAACTTTGCCAAAGATCAGATTGATGATTAGCAGTGACACTATCTGCATAAAAAACACCCTGCAAATAAATTAACACTCGATAATTAAAGGTATCTCCTTGGTCAGTTTGTATCACTGAGATATCGCTGCCCTGCTGGTTAGCCAAAGCGTAAGGCACGGCTAGACCGGTATCATAAAGATGCTTCATTGCCTGATTTTGCATTTGCAAATTACTGAAGGAATCTAAGCCACAGGAAATTTTTACAATATAACGTTCACCAGTAGCGGTTTTCAGCATTAAATTAACATCACAGTACCCTGCTAACTCTGTTAATTCGCCTTGCAGTTGGTAGTTTTCTTGAAGACATTTCAAGATACCTTGATTGCTCAACTGAGGTTTGGTAAATGATTGCATTATCGTTTTCCAATTTAATAACTTTAGGCTGACACTATTCACTATCTGTGTTAATTTTACGAGCAAATTCTGATATTAAGAATATAATTAGGAAATGGTTGATATGATAAAAAAAGTATTTGTATTTTTAATAATTGGCCTTGTTAGTTCTAATACGATGTATATAAGAGCCAGTAATATAAGTGAGACTCTATATTCTGCAACACTTAAAGAAGAACGCCAAGTAATCATTAATCTTCCTGAAAGCTACAATAAAAACATCAACATTAAATATCCTGTTTTATATGTGTTAGATGGTGAATGGAATTTAGACTTTGCCTCAGGTTTATTAAATAGAATGCACTTATCTGAAGCTGCGCCTGAGTATATTGTTATCGGTATAAATAATATTGATAGAGTCAGAGACTTCACTGCAACCGTCAATCAAGATCCCCGTGGTCCTGTTGGAAAAGGTGGAGGCGGCGATAAATTTCTTGATTTTTTAGAACTAGAACTAATGCCATTAGTTAGTAAAAAATATCGAACATCTGATTTTAAAATACTAGCTGGCCATTCCGTTGGCGGCTTGTTGGTATTACATAGTTTTCAATCTCGACCTCATTTATTTCAGGCACATTTTGCTTTTAGCCCTGCAGTTTGGTGGGCAGCACGAGAAACATTAAAAAATACTAAGAATTTTGTAATAAATACACCCAATTTAAAAAATTATCTTTATATGAATATTGGTAATGAAGGTGGTGAAATGTATCAAGTATACAATGAACTACAGCAAACAATAGTAAAAAACCGTCCTGAAAACCTAGAATTTAAATCAGATTATTTTGAGCAAGAACCCCATGGATTAACAATGGCAGCTGGTTTATTTAATGCCTATAGAGGACTGTTTAAATCTCAGCTAGGGACAAGTGACTAATCTTTATTTATATTTTCCGGTACTAACTAAATGATAGGCCATGGCATAGCTAGGTCCTAAAATTTAAAAATATCTATTTAGCATGCACTTGAAACGGTCTAAGTCTAAGTGTTTTTAAATTCATAGAGTCTTTGTTAACAGTAATATGATAAAGCCTATCGTACTCTGATTCATCCATAGCTATTGTTGCCTTACCACTAATAAAATGAGTAAGTTCAGGTGTTGTATTGCTATGGCCAACTATGACTACATTACCCTCAATAGTTTTTATTTTTTCTGCAAAGTCTTGTAGTTTTGATGGATCATATTGTTGAACATCTATTTTTAAAGATTTTGCCAGAGGTGTTACAGTTTCTAACGTACGTTTATATTTTGTTGAATATATAGAGGTGATATTTTTATCTTTTAATAATGCAATAAGATTATTTGCCCTCTCTCTACCCACTTCAGTTAATGATGGGTCTTTAGTTCCGTCGGCATGTTTTTCAGCATGTCTTAGTAGATAAATACTTTGAGCAGCAGTGAGCATTGATGTTGATAAAATAGAACTCAAACAAAGCAAGAGAATTATCGTTATCTTATTAAAATAGACTTTCATAGTTACTTTCCTTGTTATAGCTATAGTTAGAATTATAAGAAATAGAATGCAGATTAATTGATAATATCACTAAAGTCAGGTGAACAATCAAGAATATACATTCGGTTGCACTTAAAGCATGATGTACTGTGCTTATAAGTGCTCTGAATCTTTATAGCGCTGAAATAGCTTGGCTAATCATTGATTCAATCTGCTTGATAATTTTTTTTGTTTTTTCAGGCTTGAAACCCTTAAATCTTGGTGTGTGTATATGTCCTGTAGGTAGGTCAGGATAATATTGATCACGAATTAATAAACTTCGATAAGATACTTCGTTTGAAAGATAGCCTCCCCCAGAGCCTGCAACTGAAATACTATTTAATAATTCATTTAAATCAACTGCTAAGAAAGTCTTCTCAGTCGTTGATACCTTGCGATTATCATTGATTTTAAATTCACCAGAAGCTTTTAACATTGCCGAAATAGGTAAACTAAACTCCTTAAATTCAGGCCCGTCTAACAGCTTATTATTCAACATAGGAAGCAAAGGGTTTTGTTTATCTGCTCCTGTATAAACATTTAAGTTGTCCGGCGCTTTAGCACTACGTCTTAATCCGGGAAAACGTTCAATGTCAAAATCATCACGACCCATACTGATAGTGATCAACATATCAATTTGTTTTTCTTTTATAAAGGGCGTTAACAATTCTTCAATCATGCCTTTATCAAAATCTGCAAACCTAACAGGCACTATGACACTTTCAATCTCGGCCGTTCGTCCATCTATCTCAATTACCTTATTATCAAATGCTAGGGCTGCTACACCAGAGGGATTACTTTGGTCAATATTTCTATCAAGAAAAAAGGGGTCAAAGCCTGTGATTAATATTTTAAAATCCGTTTTTTTATCAAACTTGAGATCGTCTTGACCACGACTTAATAATTCTAATTTCCAAAGAAGTGCATCTTTCTGTTGTTTATCTAAGTTACTAAAAATAGAGCTTTGACTCAGGCTTTTAGTTAATTGTAATCTGCCCCAATATAAAGCTCGGTCATCAAAATTTATGTTTTTTTGATAATCGTCAACCGAACTTATCCATAACTTTTTGGCATGTATTTGTATCGATTGGCTTAGCTCTTCAATATTTTTATTTTGCAAAAGTTCTTGTTTAAATAAATCAATACCGCTTCTAAAACGATTAACAACGTCAGGCATTGATTTCGTTGCTTTTTCTATACGCTCTTCTTCTATCGTTAAATCATTAGTCTTTATGCTATCAGTCGATACAGTGTTAGCAGTCAACTTCAATATCGCCCCATCAGTAGAATCTGTTAAAACATACAAATAGCCATCAGGACTTGTTCTAACGTCACGAATTCGACTATTAAGCTCAGTGAGAATAATTTGTTGTTCTACCACAGCATTATCTTGCATAACTAATCGCCTAACACTTTTTTCAGCTAATGCCGCAATAAATAAGTTGCCTTGCCATTCTGGAAAAATGCTTCCTTGGTATTCAGTCATACCAGACGGCGCAATAGAAGGAGTCCAATAGGTAATTGGCTGCAGCATACCTTTAGCTTCTTTAAAGGGTGTTATGAGCGCGCCAGAATAATCTATGCCATATGAGATAGCTGGCCAACCATAGTTTTTACTTGATAGGATTAAATTTAGCTCATCACCTCCTTTAGGGCCATGTTCATGTTGCCAAATTTCACCTTTTTGGTTAACTAAAATTGCCTGTGGATTGCGATGGCCAA
>JBLHLI010000210.1:0-5101 GCA_047618765.1 Enterobacterales bacterium
AGCGTAGCTTTAAAAACGCAGCACAGTACCAAGAAGGCAATAAAGTTAAGAATAGTCGCCGTGCTAGAGCAATGAAAAAAGGCTCTAAGTTTGGTCGTAAGCAACAGGAAGACGTTTGGCAAAATGCGGAAGTAGACGCCTTATTTAAATGTGCTGATGCTGGCGTAAGAGTGCCAAAGCCCTATGGTTGTTTCGACGGTGTGCTTTTAATGGAACTGGTTACCAATGATGAAGGCGAAGTTGCGCCGCGCTTAAATGATGTCTCTATGTCTGCTGAACAAGCTTTAGATGATCATAGCGAAGTGATGAATGATGTTAAGCGAATGTTATGTGCCGGTATCATTCATGGTGATTTATCCGAGTTTAATGTCCTGGTAGACGATTATGGGCCTGTCATAATTGATATGCCTCAAGCGGTAGATGCTTCGGCTAATAATAACGCTAAGTCGATGTTAATACGTGACGTAAATAATATGACTAATTACTACGGTCAATTTGCCCCAGAGTTATTATTAACTCAATATGCAGAAGAAATGTGGGCGTTATATGAAGAGGCAAAGTTGACAGCTGATTCTGAATTAACCGGTATTTATATTAATGATGACACAGAAGTTGATGTAGATGCTGTTATGGATGCAATTAACGCCGCTTATGCTGAAGAAGAAGAGCGTAAAGCTCGTATAAGTCTTGCTCTCGATTCTATCGATTAAACAAGAAAGAGCTGCTATTGCTATTGCCTCTCCACGTTACATTTTCTTTTACTGACCTGAACTTTCTCTGAAACTTTTTCTATGGCTAACTGCTTTCATTAAATAGTATTTTTTAAATAACTGCTATCAGCAGAGAATGACTGATGTTAACAAGGCAAACCTCACTAAATATTGTAATCAATCTTACGACTATCAGAGCAGAAGGGTAAATTGGCATTCATCTATTTTACTCAGACCGATTGTTAAAAGGAATTAACATGAAAATACTACTAATTATCATTAGTTTATTGCTCGTATCAATAAATATAGAGGCTGCAAGAAAATCCACAGCATCAAAGAGCATTAGCATTAATAAAAAGAAATGCGCCGGGGTTAATAAAAAAATACAGCGAATTAATAGTCAGTTAAAGGCAGGTTATAATCTAAAGAAAGGTGAGGTGTTAAAGGATAAACTACGCCAATTAGATAAGCAGAAGTATGCCTGTAGTAGGAAGCGATATCCAACGAAATGAGATTAGGGGTTACGATCTACAGTGGTTAAGGTTATACCTGAGACGTTTTACTCTCAGGTATATAGGTTCATATTATTAATGATGATGGCCGCCGGCTCCATGGGCATGACGATGGGTAACTTCTTCGGCTGTCGCATCTCTGATATCGACAATATCAACTTCGAAGGTTAAGGTTTTACCTGCAAAAGGATGGTTGAAATTAACAGTAACCATGAATTTTCCAGCTTTAACTACCGTAACTTGTTTTCGCCCTTGTTTAGTCTCAACAACACCAATCATGCCTTTTTTCCATTTCTTGGCCCCTTGTAAATGCTTCATCGGGATCCTCTGTTCTGCGTTGTCCTGGAATTCACCATAAGCATCTTTCGGTTCGAGTGTAATTGAAAATGAGTCACCGACCTCTTTGCCATCAAGGGCATTTTCGAGGCCCTTTAGAAGATTGCCGTGGCCATGTAAATAAGCCATGGGTACTTTTGAATCTGACTGCTCTAACTGATTTTGATTAGAATCGGAGAGTTTGTAATTAAATTGTACGACTTTATCTTTTTCAATTTTCAAGTGCTTCACCCGTTGTTGTTTGGTTAAAAGAGATTCTAGCATTGATGAATAAAAAGTCGAGCAACATTCATTAATTCAAGAATGATAATCTTTAAGAGTGCTATTCTTATCAAATCTGAAAACGTTTTCCTATGCCAGCTCTTTAGCCAGCTCTTTAGCCAATAAGTCGAATACTAATCTGACCCGTCTATTGGTCTTCACTTCACGATGAGTTGTTAACCAAATGGGAAAATTAATGGCAAAATTTGGTAAAACTCGTTTAACTAAAATTTCAGAATCACCAACGTGACTTTGTATAATACCAATTCCTAACCCCTGTTTTACTAATTCCCAATGAGTGATAAAGCTTTCTGTAAGAATTGGGAAATTAGCTTTAGTTATTTTTAATCCAAGATCATTGAGGCCTTTGATTAGCATGCCTGTGCTATCGAAATTAATAAATTCGGCATCTCTCAGTGTGTCTAGAGTGATATTGTGACCTAATGTATTGATATATTCCGGTGTTGCATAGAGATAAGCAGATACATCATTGATTTTTTTTGCTATGAGATCAGGTTGTGTTGGCCGAAAATTGCGGATAGCGATATCGGCTTCACGACGTCCCAGATCACTTGCCTCACTACTCGCCACTATCTCAATCTGTATCTTAGGTTCCAATCGCCGTAATTTTTTAATGACAGCTGGTAATAAGAAGATTGCATGAACTTCACTGGCTGATATGCAAATGTTGCCTTCAATATCTTGTGATTGTCCATTAGCGGTAAGCGAAAAGCGATTAGCAGCTTCCCCCATAACCTGTACATGTTCCATTAATTCCAATCCGCTAGGGGTAAGAAACAATCCTTGTGCAACGCGCTCAAAAAGAACAACACCTAATTCTTCTTCCAGTGCCTTGATTTGCCTACCGATGGTTGGTTGAGTCATGTTGAGTGCTCTAGCAGCAGCAGATAATGAGCCTTCTTCGGCTGTTACTAGAAAAGCCCGAGCTCGATTCCAGTCAAAGGTTATTGATTGCCAATCCATATTTAATGTCCATTGTTGAATAAGTGGCCTATACGTTTTTGCATAGCATAAGTGCAAGTATAGCTAATTGTCATTCAATTTAGTATGGGCTAAAATAATTATAATGTTAGCTTAAACGAGGAAAATCTATTGAAAGCCGTGATATGTACAAAATATGGAGGGCCTTCTGTACTTAAATTGCAGTCTGTAGCAAAGCCGACAATCAGCGCTAATGAAGTGCTAATTAAGATTGTTTGTTCAAGTGCAACGAGAGCAGATACTATGATGCGAGAAGGGACACCTTTATTTGGTCGATTATTTATGGGCTTAAGAAAACCCAAATATCCGATAACCGGTACAGGCTTTTCAGGGACCATTGAAGACGTTGGTGAAAAGGTTAGTGCCTTTAAAAAGGGTGATGTGGTTATGGGTGAAAGTATTTTTGGCTCAGGAACTAACGCTGAATATGTGGCTATGTCCGAAGATGCTGTTCTTGTACAAAAGCCTGAAAATATCAGTTTTGAACAGGCCGCAGCTATCTGTGATGGGGCTTTAACATCATTAAATTTTCTCCAGGAGATTGCAAAATTACAAGCGCAACAAAGCATTCTAATTTATGGTGCCTCAGGAAGTTTAGGTACAGCAGCCGTTCAATTAGCAAAACATTTTAACGCCGAAGTTACAGCCCTGTGCAGCACAGAAAATATTGCATTAGTGAAATCCCTTGGCGCTGATCACGTCATTGATTATAAGCATCAAGACTTTACTAAACTTAGTCAGCGCTATGATGTAATTTATGACACGGTAGGATTACTTTCCTTTACTCAGTGTAAAGATAGTCTAGAAAAAAAGGGTCAATTCATTTCACCGGTTCTTAGTTGTTCATTATTGATGCAAGTACTATGGACGAAGTTTTTTACAAATAAAAAAGCAAAGTTCTCAGCTACAGGTATTAAAGCAACAGCAGAACTGGTTACTTTACTTAGAGAGTTAAAAGTACTGATTGAACAAAATAAATTACATTCAGTTATTGATAAAGTGTATCAATTAGAAGATATTGCTGAAGCCCATCGATATATCGATAAAGGCCATAAAAAAGGCAATGTTGTTATTTCAGTATCATAAATGGATTACCAATTGTCCCTTAACGATCGAAGTGCTAGAAATACCTGTTTCGGACTTGGCTTATCAATAGATAGATCATCAAGGAACAAATTATCGATGATTTCCAAATTATCAAGGCGCATAAAAGTATTAAAACTTTTTTCATTGCCAATAGTAGTTTGTACTGTTCCAGGCACATAATCCTCAGCTTGAACTTTGAGTAACCACTGTTTTGCCTGTTGATTATTAGGTTCAAATTTAAGTGTGAATTTTAAATTATTCTCTAGATAATCGTGACCTGGATAGACTTTAATCTCATCGTCTAATGTTTGAAATTGCTCACTGATTGTCTTAAAGAGAGAGTCTACATCTCCACCTCTACAATGGCCGACACCGGCATTGAATAATGTGTCGCCTGTAAATACCGCCTTGGCTATAGAGTTTTGTTTAACGACAAAACATAAATGAGCAAAGGTATGACCAGGCGTATCAAGAACTAGGATTTGGTTGTTATCAATGAGATCAATCAATTCACCAGCTTCTAAAGAGCGTGATAAGCCAGGGACTTTCCCCAAACCATTTTTATGAGCCCAAACTTCACAGTGATGCTTAGCAACTAAAGCCTCATTGCCTTTGATGTGATCCCAATGTTCATGGGTATTAATGATCGTTTTTAATGAGAGCTCTTTTGATTCGAGGTGCTGATTAATTTCAACATCGTCCCAAGGGTCAATAACAATTGCAGACTTGTCATTGAGTTCAATGATATAGGTAAAGTTTCGAAGCTCATTATAAGTATATATTTGATGTATCTTCATAAATGTGGACCCCAGTTCAATCAATATAATGAGCTATTAAGTACTCTTAGCTAGTTGTACATGATTATTCATTATTTTTACTAATAAACACAGTGATAAAATAAAAAAGTCTAGGGTTTTTATGTCAACAAATTGTATCAATATTACTATAATAGCCAAATTAGGCTTTCTCACTCACATTTATTTACAAACTTAAGACTCTCATCATTTGCTATAACATAAAAGTAATTGTACAATTGGTTGTATAAATTAATAGCCTGAAGAGTCAACCATGTCAATAGAACCGTTCTTTTATCAGTCGAAACATCGAGCTGCCTTTTTAGCAAATATGGCAATTCGGTTAAGAGATTCAATATCTGATGATGCAACCATTATGTTGAAGGAAAGCAATGTTAAG
>JBLHLI010000211.1:0-5078 GCA_047618765.1 Enterobacterales bacterium
CTGGAGAGAATTTTCAGCAACTCGATTTACTGAATACATTAAATAAACTTGTTGATGCTGAAAAATCAGCATTAGCTGAAGGCAAATCTAGAAAGGCTGCAATAATGGCAGCTTATGATCGATTTTATCGAGGGGATATTGCCAAGGAGTTAGTTCGTTCAACTCAGGCAGCAGGCGGCCTAATTACTCTAGAGGATTTAGATAAATGGCAAGTTCATATTGAAGAGCCCGTTAGTACTAACTATAGAGGAATTGATGTTTATAAGTTAACGCATTGGGTGCAAGGGCCAGTGATGTTACAAGCATTAAATATATTGGAAAATGCCGATTTAAAATCTATGGGTTATAACAGTACTCGTTATATTCATACCTTATATCAAGCAATGAATTATGCTTTTGCTGATAGAGACTTCTATTATGGTGATCCATACTTTCCCCCTGTTGAGCCTATCGATGGACTACTTTCAAAAGACTATGCTTTACAGCGATATAAATCGATAAAAGCTGATAAAAATAATGAACAAGCAAGACCTGGTGATCCTTATCGATTCCAAAAAGGTAAAAATCCCTTCCTTAAATTACTTGAAAAGTGGACACCGATTCCGCCTAAAGCCGAAGCATTAGGGGAGGAGAGTTTTCAGCAAGCAAGTTTAATGACCCATGACGAAGCCTTTGTTGCAGGTACCACATCAATACAGGCGGCAGATAAGGAAGGTTGGGTGGTCTCTATTACACCAAGTGGTGGCTGGATCCCTCCTTTTATAGCAGGCAAAACCGGCGTAGGTTTAAGTCAAAGGATGCAAAGCTTTGTACTAAATGCTGGTTTGAATCCCTATAATGTACTTCGACCGGGACAACGGCCTCGTGCAACATTGACACCTGGCATGGCATTGAAAGATGGTAAGCCCTATCTATCTTTTGCTGTTCAAGGTGGCGACAGTCAGGATCAAAATCTCTTACAATTTTTTCTTAACATGGTCGAGTTTGATATGAATGTCCAACAAGCTGCAGAAGCTGCAAACATTACAAGTTATCAAATGCAAAGCTCCTTTGGTGATCATCAATCACAACCTGGTCGTCTTATACTTAGAGATGATGTGCCAGCTTGGGTACAATCAAAGCTGAGTACTATGGGCTATGGGGTTGAAACTCGTCAAAGAACATCGGGCCCTATCACGGCCATTTATTTTGATCGAAAAAATAATACTATGTGGGGTGGTGCTAGTGATTTTGGTGAAGATTATGGGATAGCTTGGTAATTAATTTTAGATAACCTCTACCTTTTTAAATTTATTACCAAGGTAGGGGTTCACCATTATAGTTATAAAATTTGCCATTATCTTTTGTAGTTAGTTGAGTGATTACATTAAATAAATTATTCGCACTCTCAGTTGATGTGAAATTTCCACTGCCATTAGACATATCAGTCACTACCCAACCAGGATGGAGTGCTACAAAGGTGAATCCCTGTCTAGCTAACCTTATCGATAACGATTTAACAAAACTATTTAAAGCCGTTTTACTTGCCCTATAACCCATCAATCCTCCTGATGAGTTGTTCGTTATACTTCCCATATCACTACCGATGTTGGCCACCAACTTTTTGTTG
Organism: Enterobacterales bacterium; assembly: GCA_047618765.1. Classification (GTDB taxonomy): domain Bacteria; phylum Pseudomonadota; class Gammaproteobacteria; order Enterobacterales. The sequence goes on from JBLHLI010000211.1 coordinate 1,610, forward strand.
CTTAATGATAATTGTGGCAACAAAGCTTGAGTGACTCTAATGGGACCAAGACTATTTACGTTGAGGGTCAGTGCTATTCTTTCGATATCCAAATCTTTAAATTTAGGGCTATCGTTTCCTAAGATTCCCGCATTGTTGATTAATACATCTATCTTTATTCCTTTAAGACGTTCTGCCATTTTTTTAACACTTTCAGGATCAGTTACATCTAATTGCTCAACTCTGACACCAAGAGAATTAAGCTCAATAGATTTGCTAGGTTTTCTAGCACTGGCAATAATGCTATAACCTTCTTTTTTAAATTTTTTGACAAGGGCTAAACCAATACCTCTGTTAGCTCCTGTTATTAAAACAGTCTCAGTTGAATCCGCTTGAACGTGTTTCGTGTTAATAAGTACAAGTAAAACAATAGTGATAATAAAAACATTAGTGAGTTGTTTCATAATATGGGAAATTCCTGGGTTGATTTTATTACTTGAATATAAGTTAAATAATAACAGCTTTTATCCACTTTAAAATATCAGTTATAATCTATATCGTAACAAAATAAATAATTAACAAGCTGTCAGGATAATACAAAACCAATGCAAAAATTTACATCAATATATCAACATGCACTTGAAAGAAAGGGCGGTCAACAGGCTCTTGATGAGCTTATGCCTATTTCTTCGACTAATAATCAACTGATAGCCTTTGAGGATAGCGAATATCTAGCTGCAATGACTAAGAAGATATTTCAATCAGGATTTGTATGGAAGGTCGTTGAAAATAAGTGGGATGGCTTTGAAGAAGTTTTTTGGGGCTTTGATCCTGATAAATTAGTTTATGCCAGTGATGAACAAATAGATAAAATGGCACAAAATAAGCGCATCATAAGAAATTATATAAAAGTTAAAGCAGTTAGAGAAAACGCCTATTTTGTTCAAGAGCTCTCAAAAGCGCATGATGGATTTGGTCATTTCATTGCCGAGTGGCCAAGTACTGATATTACGCAGCTTTGGCTATATCTTAAGAAACATGGCTGTCGTCTGGGTGGGAATACGGGACCTTATTTTCTAAGGACTATGGGTAAAGACACTTTTTTATTAACAAGAGATATTGTACGTTACTTCATTACTCAAGGTCTTGTGGACAGGCAACCAAATTCTCAAAGGGATTTAAAAATAGTACAGGCTACGTTTAATGACTGGCAACAACAAAGCGGGCGTTCGATGGCTGAAATAAGCAGGATAGTAGCTTGTACCCAGGGTGAGAATTATATTTAAGAGCGTTACTTATTGGTAAAGTTAGGTAGCTCTACTTCATATCTATTATAAATTTCTTTGAGTTTGTTGGTTTTTACTAGTTGATTAAAGCCCTTAACAAACATTGTTCTATGATGCTCTCCACGCTTTGAACGAGTAAATCCGATAGTAAGTTTAGAGTGTGCATCTTTTCTTATTATTTCTATATTGGTTAATTCTGGATTATTGTGAAGAGCATTTTTTGCGACATCCCAGTTCAGAATCGCTATTTCTATTCTTTCTCTCACTAATAGGTTCAGTAAATGGGGCTCACCTTGGCTGGTACTTATTTTAGTGCTGTTAGGATGGTTCTCAATGTACTCTTCCCATATTCCACCATTCTGGTAACCGTAATCCCCTAGAACACCAATTTTATAATTTAGCAGATCTTTAGCTTCATTTAGTAAGATATCGCTGTTTTTTAATACAGCAAAAATGGTTTCGTCGTAGAAATAAAAGTCTGTTGCAAGTATTACATCTTTAGTATTTTCTTCATCAGCGGCTAAAAGTACATCTGCTAAGCCAAACTTTACATTTTGTATTGCCCTTGTCCAACTTACTCGATATTCATATTTTGCAGTTAACTCCACTTCATTAAAAGCAGCTTTAACAACATCAACAATAAGTCCTTTATGAACATCGCTATCTTTACAGGTATAAGGACACCAATTATCTGCAGTTATAATGACCACGTCACTTAAGGAAGGCTTATTTTCAACAGCAGTAGCCGTTGATAATATTCCTAAAACTATGACTAGAGTTATTAAGCGAATGATTTGCATTTAATACAATATTTCCAAAATGAACGACTACAGGGAGCTTTAACTTTTCATTATCTTAACTGATATCAATGATTTTGTGAATACTGACGGATTTAACTGAGATCTTCGGCTCGATAAGAATAACGTTTTCTAGCGGTGACAGTGCCCGTGGGTAAAGTCATTTCTCTGCCATCATAGATTTCGTTTTTAAGGTATTCTAATTCTTCCTGATGCTGCTCTTCGGGAATTGTAACCCACCATGATTTAGGTAAATTACCACTGCCATCACTCCATCGATATCCTCTTTGCTTTAATAAATCCTTTTTATCAAAGGGTGCAAGCTCAGCACAAAGCATGATTTCTTTTTTTCGTACACTCATCTTTAATTCATCAAATGCATCTGGTCTTTGAATAAAGAGATTTAAAGTAGCCCAACAATCGACTAGAGCGCGGTGACCGTCGTAGAAAAATCCCATTTTCAAATTTAAATATTCGAGCTTTGCACCCTCAAATCCAAGCGTTGACCATTTTACACCCCTTGATGAACAGCCAAAGGCTTTCGATTTTATCAATGTACTAAAATGCTCTGGAGTTTGTAATTCCATGAAGTTGCGGTCGAAGGATGCATTATGGCAAATGATCAAATCTACATCGGCAAGTTTAATAGCAAGTTCGGGCCAATTTATCGATTTGCCTGCGACATCCTCATTGGTAATGCCTGTAATCTTGGTTATTTCCTCTGAAATAGGTTTATTGGGTTGTTGTAACTGGTTATCGGCAAGTTCGAGTGCAATGAATCCTTGTTCATTGGTAAAGGTAACGATTAAGGTGCCAATCTCGATAATTTCTTCAGTTTTTGGATCAAGACCGGTGGTTTCAAGGTCAATTATTGCTGCTTTAAAGAGTTTTCCATCGGCAAGCTTATCTGACGCAAGACTTTCAGGTACCCGGGCCAATACTTTGTACTGTCCTGTAGATTCGAGAACGTTCATTGAACTTTGCATTTGAGGATCAATCATTAGTGGTCCTATTATTTAGGTACAGCCTGAACAAGCTTAAGGCAACGTTGAGGCGCTTTCAATATTAAAATTTGAAGCACTGGAATGAGTAAATCTTCAACGTTAGCATTTGCAGGTATAGATTCAGTATTTTCAAAAACTTTGCAGTTAGGCCGGGTTTCAAATATTTTGCAATAGGAATAATAAATATCTCTGACTGTTGTTTGTGAGTCATGATAAAGACTGTTCTTTTGTTTAGATAACTTATCGATAGTAAGACATAAATCAACAAGTTTTCCATGGATGTTATCTATTGCACGATCAGCACTTTTAGCTTCGTGATGGAGTTGAGAAGGAGCTTGTTTTACCAGAGAACTGAGCTCAGTTGTAAAGCGAGCTAATTGATGGGCTTTATCATCGAGCTTTA
>JBLHLI010000212.1:0-5049 GCA_047618765.1 Enterobacterales bacterium
CGCTATGGCATGACTCGTGACCAAGTTGTTGGTTTAAGGGTTGTTACAGGTAGTGGTGAAATACTCTCTTTGAATAGTGGTTTGATTAAAAACGCCACTGGCTTAGATCTTAGACATTTATTTGTTGGTTCAGAAGGTATCTTAGGCTTTATCACTGAGGTAACCGTTAAGTTGATTAATCCTCCAGGACCACAATCAGTTATTGTTCTAGGTTTAGAAGATTTATCTGCGGTGATGCCCGTTCTCGAATCATTTAGAAAAGATTTAACCTTATCTGCATTCGAATTTTTCTCTGATCAAGCACTTGATAAAGTAATTAAGCATCAGGGGGTTCAACCTGCCTTTGATACTAGAACACCTTTCTATGCCTTGATTGAAGTGGATATTGGAAAACAAGGTAGTGAAGATACTTTACTCAATTGTTTTGAGCACGCTTTTGAACAAGGTTGGATCGTTGATGGTGTAATGTCTAGCTCAGAAACTCAAGCAGAAGCGCTTTGGAAGCTACGTGAAGGTATTAGTGAGTCTATAACGCCCTGGACTCCGTATAAATATGATATATCTGTAACAACATCTCAGGTTGCTGAATTTCTCCTCGCAGTGGAAAGTAAGGTTTCAGAAGCCTATCCTAACTTTGAAAATATCTGGTTCGGCCATATCGGAGATGGCAATCTACATCTAAATATTCTAAAGCCGGAAGATATGAGTGTAGAAATATTTAAAGAAACCTGTTTATCTTTTAGTGATATTATTTATGCTCAGGTGGCTGAGTTTAAAGGTAGTATTTCAGCGGAACATGGAATAGGATTGTTGAAGAAAGATTTTCTACATTACAGCCTCTCGACAGAAGAAATTGCAATTCAAAAGGGCATCAAAACTTTATTTGATCCTGATAATGTAATGAATCCTGGGAAACTCTTTTAAATATTAAAAACCTTACATTGGGTGGTTTTAATAATGATCCGAAGCGTTAAAAAAAGTGATGCATCAGCCATTGCTGCGATTTATAACTATTACATCGAACATTCGGTTGTTACCTTTGAAGAATCTTTGATCACCTCCGAAGATATGCTTGAACGCCTAATAGAAATTCAAGAATTAGATCTGCCTTTTTATGTTGCAGAAACTGCTGATGAAATCATTGGTTATGCTTTTGCGAGCAAATGGAAAGGTCGTTGTGCCTATAAGTTTTCAGTAGAAATAACTGTTTACTTGTCTGCAACAGAAGCTACTAAAGGCTGGGGTACTAAGCTTTACAAAGAGTTATTCAAAGAACTCAAGGATAAAGACTTTCACGTTGTTCTTGGCGGCATATCATTACCAAATGATGCTAGCATTGCTTTACATGAAAAGTTTGGGATGAAAAAAGTTGCTCATCTAGAAGAGGTAGGGTTTAAATTTAACCGCTGGGTTGATGTTGGCTACTGGCAGGGACTGTTGTAATAATAGGAATTATAATAGGAATAATATGAGGAATCATAAATGTATCTAATCGCATTATTTGGTTTGTTAATGATGGCTCTCAGTACCCTAATGATCATAAACCCAGTTTCTTGGGCTACTAACATTATAAAATTTAGTGAATGGTCGTATTTTCATCCCTTTGAAATATTCTCTAGGCTGGTCATTGGTGCTATTTTCATTAACTATTCTGAGCAAACTTTATTCCCAAATATTATGCTTGGTATAGGCTATCTATTAGTAGCTGTTGCTTTAGGACTTACACTGACTCCGCCCTTAAAGCATAAACAATTTGCAGTTTGGTCAGCTCATAAATTTATAAAAATATTTCGATATGCCGGTATTTTTTCATTACTATTTGGAGCATTTTTAATTTATGCATCATTAAAAAATTTGATTATGGCTTGATAGTCTTTTAGTCTCTATATAAGACTAGAATACAACGGCCACAAGAATTATGAAGACCTATCTTATGTGAACCTGAGCAAAGTTTAGTAGCATTTGTTAAAGATGACTGTCTACCAGATCCAGAAATGCTAAAAGATCTTGAGAATGCAGATGCTTTTATGAGTACAATAGAGCTTAGAAACAAATCACTTAATATATAAACTTAAGTATAAAAGGGATGAGGAATAGTTTTATGGTTAATAAATTATCTAATGCTAAAATTGAAGCTAAAATAAAAGTTCTTAATCATGGGATTAAACAGTCGTGGGTTATTAAGAGTGATAAATTATATAAATGTTTTGCGTTTAATGATTTTTTAAAAGCTTTTGAATTTATGACCAAAGTAGCTGTAATTGCAGAAAATGCTAATCATCATCCTGATTGGTCAAATATCTATAACAAAGTTGATATTTATTTAACTACTCATGAAGTGCAGGGAATATCCGAACGTGACTTTGATTTGGCTGCTTTAATTGAGGAATTATAATTTATTAACAAGTTTAGTAATCAAAATCACCACTTAGCTTTTTATCCATTCAGTTCAGCCTACTATGATGTCTAAGACCCCAATGGAACGCTAATATGTTGCTATGGCCTAATTTCCTATTTTAATAAGATTAACTAAATATAGAATGAAATATATCAAACATACACTTAAATTCTTTAAAATTTATCTTACTCTAGCTTTTGTATCTTCACTACTTGTTAGTTGTACGAGTAGTCATATTCAAACAGCCGGTACTTTCGCTCCTTCATCTGAAGTTTATAGTGATGCTGTCATTCAAGTTTATTCAGCCCGAACACGTGGTGTGAAAAAAGTGCTTGCGGTTCATACTTGGATAAGTGTTAAACAAGCAAATAGTCCTGACTATACTTCTTATGAAATTATCGGTTGGAGACTAAGAGGTGCTAATACAGCTTTGGCAGTAAGGCAAAGTCGACCGGATAGAGATTGGGCGGGAAACCATCCAGATCTTCTTTTAGATATTCGAGGAAAAGAAGCTGAACGGCTAATACCGAAAGTTATTGCTGCTGTTGATGCATATCCCCATAAAGACAATTACCATGCTTGGCCAGGACCTAATAGTAATACCTTTACAGCTTTTATTGGTCAAAGTGTTCCAGAACTTGGGCTTGATTTACCCTCTACAGCTATTGGTAAAGATTACAGAGAACTTAAAAATTTCGTTGGTCTGTCATCCAGTGGAAGCGGATTACAATTGTCTCTTTGGGGATTGTTAAGCTTTACTCTAGGCGCTGAAGAAGGCATTGAACTTAATGTGTTAGGGCTTAACTTTGAATTGGATATTTTTGATTTTGCTATTGAATTACCCGGTGTTGGTCGATTGGGTGCTTCAGATGTAGAGCATGTTGAGGTTACAACAATTAAAACTGAAAGCAATCTAACCGGCGGATAAAGGCACATTCAAATATATATTGTTGAATGATTGTGCACTAATGTTAGAATTCAATCTTTCAGATTAGATAAATTGCAGAACTCTTATGATACATTCCAGACTAGATGCTACAGATATTGCAATACTGTGTGAGTTACAAAGTAACGGAAGAATCAAAAATGTTGATTTGGCTGAAAAAATTTCATTATCTCCCAGTCCTTGCTTGCAAAGAGTTAAACGTTTAGAAAAAATTGGATTAATTGAAGGTTATGGCGCGAAGATCGCGATTAACCAGCTGACTAATACCATTCAGATCCTTACTCAATTTTCATTAACTATTGATACCTTAGAAAATCATCATAAATTTGAACAGATGATCATTGCTTGTCCCCAGGTGATGGAATGCTTAATGGGAAGTGGCGGTTTTGATTATATGGTTAAATTTATCTGTAGAAATATAGAACATTATCAAGAGACTATTAAATCACTGCTAGATACAGAATTAGAAATATCTAAATATACAAGTTATGTAGTTATGAAAGAAATTGTAAGTCGTTCTAATTATCCAATTGAGTCGCTTTTAAATTCTGAAACATCCTGATAAAATCCTTGTTACTCTGTAAGCTTATTTTTCATAAGTTATCTGTTATTAATTACTTTATGCTTTTAATGTAATTATTACAGAATTTACTGCTGTTTAAGCAGCACAAAAGATCAGCCAATTTGGTGTTTTCTGCTATATACTGTATCCATCTATAGAATTATTTCTTCTATATTAAACCTCTCATATTACTTTATAAAAGATCAGGAGTTCCCGTGAATATCACTCTTAATGACCCTACGCTATTAAAAACTGCTTTATACATCAATGGTCAGTGGCTTAGTCGCGACACCAAATTAACCGTGTTAAACCCTGCCAATGGACAAGTCGTTGCAGAGGTTTCTACAGCGAGTAAAGAAGATACATTAGATGCTATTGCTGCAGCGAAAGAGGCTCTAAAAAGTTGGAGAGTTACAACCGTGAAGCATCGTTCTGCTTTACTAAAAAAATGGTTTCAGTTGATCATGGAAAACCAAGCAGATTTAGCAATAATTTTAACAGCAGAGCAGGGCAAAGTCATTGCTGAAGCTAGTGGTGAAATTGCTTATGGTGCTTCTTATGTTGAATGGTTTGCTGAAGAAGCTAAACGCATTAATGGTGATGTAATTCCTCAAACTTCTAATGATCGACGAATCCTTACCATCAAACAACCGGTTGGTGTGGTTGCCTGTATTACACCTTGGAACTTTCCGAATGCCATGCTTACCAGAAAAATTGCACCAGCTTTAGCTGCTGGTTGCACAGTGGTTTGTAAACCCGCCTCTGAAACACCTTTATCAGCTTTAGCTCTTGCAGAACTTGCAGAAAGAGCAGGAATTCCAGCAGGAGTTATTAACCTTGTTGTTGGTAAGGCGAGTGTGATTGGACCAACCATTACCGCCTCGTCTGATGTAAGAAAACTATCTTTCACAGGTTCAACTAAAGTTGGCAAGTTATTACTAGAAGAATGTGCTGCTACCGTTAAAAAAGTATCGATGGAATTAGGCGGCAATGCCCCTTTCATTGTTTTTGATGATGCTAATATCGATGAAGCCATCAAGGGCTTATTAAACTCTAAATATCGCAACAGTGGACAAACCTGTGTCTGTACAAACCGAGTCTTTGTGCATCAATCTATTTATGATGAGTTTAGTCAGAAATTAG
>JBLHLI010000213.1:0-5045 GCA_047618765.1 Enterobacterales bacterium
TCTTTCTCCTCTTAAATAAGGACTCATTATGACATAATATTAATATAAATTAATCACCCTAGATAAATCTCTCTTGAGAAAATAATAAAATAAGGTTCCGACAATGGTTGATAGCAACGAAATTGAAGTAATAATTATGCAACAAGTTATTTTAGCTCTCATGATTTATATCACAGTCAATAAATATCACAGTCAATAAATATCATAGCCCATTAATATCAGCAAAGCTGAGGAGTATAGTTTTGAAATCATACTTAATAATTTTTCTTTATCTAGTTATAAGTTTGCCATTTAGTGCAAGTGCTGAAGAACTTAAACAGTCAGTACAAAATGATATCCCATACTTAGAAAAAATCTATCATCATTTACATCAAACACCAGAACTTTCGAAAGCTGAATTTAAAACAGCTAAATACCTAGCAAAAAAATTAACAGAATACGGTTTTGAGGTAACGGAGGGGATTGCTAAAACTGGTTTAGTAGCGATATTGAAAAATGGAGATGGTCCTACAGTTATGTTAAGAGCAGACACTGATGCTCTTCCAGTATTAGAGAATACTGGAGTATCCTATATGAGCACCGCCACTATGATAAATGATAGTGGTGTAACAATACCTATTATGCATGCCTGTGGTCATGATATGCATATGACGGTATTGCTTGGTACTGCAAAACAAATGGTTAAATACAAAGATGAATGGCAGGGTACTTTAATGTTGATAGCCCAGCCAGGTGAAGAGATAAGCTATGGTGCGAAACAGATGTTAGCTGAAGGATTATTTGAAAAATTTCCTTTACCAGACTACAACATTGCCATGCATGTTTCAGCAGATTTACCTGCAGGGAAGGTTGGCTATGTTATGGGTTATGCAATGGCAAATGTTGATTCTGTTGATGTATTAGTCAAAGGCATAGGAGGTCATGGCGCCTATCCACACAAAACTAAAGATCCGGTAATGATGGCGGCAGAAATAATAGTGAAATTACAAACCGTTGTTAGTCGTGAAATATCACCACTAGAATCTGCGGTAATAACGGTCGGCTCCATCCATGGTGGTACCAAGCATAATATCATTAGCAATGGGGTTAAACTTCAATTAACAGTACGCTCTTATTCAGATCAAACGCGTAATTATTTGTTGAAGCGTATAGAAGAAATAAGTCATGGTGTGGCAAAGACGGCAGGAATGTCAGACAACTTACTACCTGAGGTAATTGTACAAGAGGAATATACTCCTTCTGTTTATAACCAACCTGAGTTTACTCAGCTTGTGATTGATAATCTTGGACAGGCGATTGGAAAAGATAATGTAGTCGTCACTCTACCCGTAATGGCAGGCGAAGACTTTGGACGATATGGTCGGACTAAAGAAAAAATTCCAAGTACATTATTATGGTTAGGTGCAGTGAATCCTGAAAAGTACAAAGATGCCATAGACAATGATAAAGGATTGCCTTCTCTTCATTCTGATAAATTTGCTCCGGATACAATACCCACTATTTTAACGGGTGTTACTGGTATGACAGCTAATGCGATTAATTTGCTACAAAAGAAGTAAGAGAAGAGAAAGCGTCTACTTCTCTCCCAATGCTCACTTACGGTCAGCTCTATTCTGCAATGCGCCAAAAGTGGAACTTATTCATGTAACACCTCCTAACCTATAATGTAGGCCAATTTAAGGTGTCCATCAAATCGGGGCAAGACTACATAGCCGACATCAGGGAGGCCAGTACCACAGTGCTATTCTCAATGTGACCGTTGGAGAATTACTGCATTACATAGAGCTATATAACTTTACTCATGACTTATTCCCAACTACAGCTTTTAAGCCTAGTTGTATGTTGAGGCTTTTCCGAGTGCGAGTGTCTGACATGGTTTGCATGTTTATGATCTGCAAACGAAGCAACGGCACAATTGTTTCGTCCGCTCGCAGTCCATTTGTTGCAGCAGCAAGAACCTCTGGCGATAAACCCGTGGTGCAGTCATAATCGAGTATATCTACAATTGTTGTATAGTCACCTAAGATGAAAGCTCTATCACCGCAGTTTTCAGCGATTGTGTTCTGAACCTCTACAGAAACAGCCATGCGAAACGCTTCTCTGTAACGCGAATTTCTATCAAATTTGAAACCTTCATTGTAATGCTTCATCACCGTCTCACGCAGCACTTGATCACGAATAAGGTTAAAGCTACCAGTTGACGTAAGCTCGTCATAGGTTGTGCGGTGACTGGGAGGCCCAAAATCCTGGCTCGCCCTATAGGCACTGATCATCAAGGCTTCGTCAGATCTCATAGTTTTACCTTCGAGGACTAGGAGAGCCTTTCCCGCATGGATCAGCACATCTTCGTAATATTCAACCAGCGCCTGGTTATTGAAAGCTTCCATGCGAAGATCTGCCATCAGACGCTTTGTAAACAACGCAGATTGTCTATCTGTATTGCGCGCATCGCTCCAGTCACTGACCTGAAGACCGACGAATACACCGAAGAAGACGATGAAAAAATCAAGTCCAACCGCAAACCAATTTTGTTCTTTGACGTGTTTAGTAACGTTACGTAATATCATTAGTTGACCTCCTCTAACGTTTTGAGGGCTATATCAACGGTATTAACGCCATTATTTAAACTATTAATAAGTGTGAATAAAGCTGACTGTTTCAGTCTCAGTGCCTGTTTAATGTTGTCATTAGATAATATTTTTTCAACATCTTGTCTAATAAGAGAGTTAGGGACACTGATTTCACAAGTACTTGGCAATTCAATGTGATAGACACCTTCTTCTTCGACATTAAAGATGTCACCACAATGTTTACGAATATTCATTTGTATAGTTTCATCCATTTGCATCCGAATTAACGTCCTGTATGGCAAATGAGTATTTCTTCGCATAGTTATATACCTACCACCACTAGTTTCATAAAAATTAGAAATTGCTTTTCGAGTTTTTTCATTAGAAATGAACTCAATTCGTCCCGTTGCTAGAAGTTCATCATAAGTACCTCGTCTTGCTGGTACTTCTTGAGTATGGCTAGCTTGATAATGATCAATCAGAAAATCGACACCTAGTTCAGTCATTGGTTTCTTGTAGCCTTCAAGTGCAGAGTTGGTGTACGAGAGAACTGTCTCAAAGTAAGACATAGTATTTTGATAGCTTTTCTTCTCATAATGTAAATCATTTACAAGTCGTTTAAGATATTTATTTGCGACTCGCTGACTTTCAAGATTTTCATTCCAATTAGACACTTGCATACCAATAAATACCCCGAATACTACAATGAGCAAATCTAAAATTATGGCAAACCAGTTTTGATCTTTGACGTGTTTAGTGACACTACGCAATATCATTGAAATCCTTTATTCTTATTATTCTTCTGTTAGCTTTAATGTACTTCTATTGAAGAGATATATCAAATGTTGAACGGTTTCTAATGACCGTTCATCGAACATAGGAGTCATCAGGAAATTATTCTGGAGGGCGGCTAACGTCTGTGAATTCAACTGGTGGTCGCATCACTTAAGCGACATGCAGAATAGACCACCCGATACTTAATCTGTAGGTCCGCTGTTCGAATCAGGGAGGTACTGACATGTTATCGTCCGCCCAATACCGATTTCAATTCAAACTGCTATAGAGTTTATTGTTAGTTATCGGGTAATCTTTGATACTCAGCTAGCTGGCGATCTTCATTGCCACCACTCATTGAGCCGGCAGATCTCAGACTTTTAAGAGAATCTCGATTATTTTTCAGGTAGGCTGAGAAAAACAGTAACTCCCAACTGTCCCGGTCATACCAAGAGCCTTCTTGTAGATCATGACCTTGACCGACCAGTTCAACCACATAAGTTGGGCCAGAGATTAACTTACTTGCTGGTAAAATCGAGCTAGGAGTTGTTATTGTGTCATTGGAACCAAAGAGGAGCATTACAGGAATTTCAATATTCGAAAGGTTGGTATTTTTTTCACCGAATATGTAGTGTTTTGAGAAAAGCTTGTTGATACCAACCCAGGGAGCACCTACGAATGCCGCTTTAATTCGTTGGTCAACGACTGAATTTGCATTATTCATGAACTGAGCACCTGAGAGAGCGAGAGCAGTATATCCGCCAAAACTAAAACCACTAATACCAATGTTTTCTCTATCGATATGAGGACCAAAGTCCTCGCTTTTAAGTAACTTATCCAGTACAACCTTGGTAATTAACGGTCGAAGGAAACTATATTCTGAGTCTGATTTAACACGTAAGTCACCGTATGTAGTCACGGCAACTATATAGCCATGACTTGCCAGTTTTTGTGCATGGCCTACGTCATATATACCATGTGCCGTCATTCCATGTGATAACAGAATTAATGGGTACTTCTTCTGAGCTTCAGGAAACTCTGGCTTGTTTCCGTTTGAGAGCATATCTATGAACTCACCATATTGGGAGTTATGATAGGGAAATTGATAACTGTTTTTAATTTCTCTCTCGATGGTTGGATATGCTAGGTAAGTCACCACCGGGTAGCTTTTACCATGTAATTCTTTATAGACTTCTGGCACATCAGGTATCTGTATTTGAGTGATAAAAGCTGACTCAGGGTATTTAAGTAGGTCAGCGAAATTCTTAATTTCACCATCATCATTGATGTGACCGATTAAATACTGATGCATTTCATCATCACCAATATTCAGATAATCATCAGCAATTTCCATATTGGTCGTGCCAACCTGATAAGGTCCTTGATGAGGTACCGTTACTTCTATAGTTGAGATTGGTTTAGGATTGCAGCCTATCATTAGCATTCCGAAGACGTGAGTAAGTAGAATTTTATATAAACGCATTAAGTTTAAGACCTGATTATAAAAATCTACTCTATCTGTAAATTGCAGAATTCACAAGTGTCAAACATGCGACATTAAGCGTAGCGTTTAGTTACAATATTCATTCTTAACTGAGCTTCATTCATGCATTAGTGTGAATAAATTCACAAGTTAACTTCCTCAGATTGAAACGTCCAATTTCGATTTTAATTCAAACTGCTGTTACACTTTCACAAGAC
>JBLHLI010000214.1:0-5042 GCA_047618765.1 Enterobacterales bacterium
CTCAAACACACCTAGGGTAGATGGATTAGTCATCATAATGCCTGCTGTCTGAGGACCAACCATATCCCGAAAAGCAGCCATATCAACATCTCCATTAGGATCTGTTGGAATTTCTCGTACTTTATAACCACACATTACTGCAGTTGCAGGATTAGTCCCATGGGCAGAATCAGTGACTAAAATTTCAGTTCTTGCCTGATCATCACGGGCATCGTGATAAGCTTTAATCATACGGACACCGGCAAATTCACCCTGAGCTCCTGCCATAGGAGCAAGAGAGACTTCAGCCATGCCTGTGACGTCTTTTAGAATTTCCTGCAAATCATACATGCAACTTAGGAAACCTTGGCTTTTTGAAGCTGGTGCTAGAGGGTGACGATCAATAATACCTGGGATCATTGAATACTTTTGTACTCCTCTAGGGTTATATTTCATGGTGCAAGAACCTAGAGGATAAAAATGGGTATCAATAGAAAAGTTCTTCTGAGACAGTTGAGTGTAATGGCGAACTGCTTGTAGTTCTGACACTTCAGGAAGCGCAACGCGCTTCGCACGTCTAAACTGCTCAGGGATTGAAGCCAATGAATGCTTAACTTGAGGTGACTGGGCTGTTGCTCGACGACCTTTATGTGATTTTTCAAAAATTAGCATTATCTCAAATCCTCAAATATAGCTGTAAGAGCCTTAAAGTAAGCCTCAATATCATCTTCATCACGCAGTTCAGTTGCACAAATTAAAATGCATTCTCCAAGCTCGGGATAATCATTTTTAAGACAGTAACCACCGAGTATATTTTTATCGGCTAACTGTTCAAGAACATCATCTGCTGAGCGGTCAAAACGTAAAACGGCTTCATGGAATCGTGGTCCACTAAATACCAGTTCAACACCTGTAATTGAAGTTAATTTCTCAACCAATAGTTGAGTATTATGCATTGAAGCTGCTGCAACCCGCTCAATACCTTCAGCACCAAGAAGTGCCATATGAATAGTTGAAGCTGTTACCGCTAAGCCTTGATTAGTACAAATGTTTGAAGTCGCTTTGGCGCGGCGAATGTGTTGTTCACGAGCTTGCAGAGTAAGGGTATAACCAGGCTTGCCATCAAGATCGACTGTCTTGCCAATAATTCGACCCGGCATTTGTCTAATTAAAGCTTTGGTACAGGCCATAAATCCATAGTAAGGGCCACCTGAAGCGAGAGGCACACCTAAAGGTTGTCCTTCACCTATAGCAATATCGGCACCATTCTCACCCCACTGTGCTGGAGGAGTCAATACTGATAGAGCAAGGGGGTTAACCACAGCAATTAACAAACTATTATTGGCATGAGCCCAATCAGTTAGTTGATCAACCTGTTCTAAATTACCAAAGAAATCCGGTTGTTGGATGATCAATGCCGCATAGGTGTCGTCTTCATATTGGTTCAACGTTTCAAGATCAATGACACCTGTTTCTTTATTATAAGGGATTTCAATGAGCTCAATATTTTGAGATCGTACAATACTTATTGCTGTTTCACGATAGCGAGGATGAACCGTTCCCGCGACTAAAACACGTCGCGTCTTAGCTTTACGATTACCACGAACAGCCATCAAAACAGCTTCCGCTAAACCACTGGCACCATCATACAAAGAAGCATTCGCAGCATAAAGACCGGTTAAATTAGCGATATTACTTTGAAACTCATAAACCACTTGCAAGGTTCCTTGACTCGCCTCAGCCTGATAAGGCGTGTAGGCAGTCAAAAACTCGCCTCTCATGGTGATATCCCAGACAGCGGCTGGAATATGATGTTCATAGGCTCCTGCTCCGATGAAACAAAGATTACCAGCATCTAGCTTGGCACGTTTGGTCATCATTTTACCTAAATCCATTTCAGTAATGGATGTAGGAACCTGATCTAAACCTTTAGCTCTAAGCTCAGCCGGTATTTCATCAAACAGATCATCAATGGATTCTGCTCCAATGGTTTTGAGCATCTGTTTTATATCATTTTCACTATGGGGGATAAATGGCATATCAATTTATTCCTGATTTTGGTTCAAAAATTAAACTCTATTTTTCGTCAACAAGTCTTCGTCAGAAGCTATTCGTCTGCAATAAGCTCAGCATATTCATCAGCTGATAGTAGCTCGTTTAGATCACCTTCATTACCAACAGTCATTTTGTATAACCAGCCAGTATCATAAGGTTCAGAATTAACATACTCGGGAGAGTCGGCAAGTTCTTCATTAACTTCGAGGATTTCGCCTGAGATAGGAGCGTAGATATCAGAAGCAGCCTTTACTGACTCAACAACACCAGTTTCATCGCCCGTTGCGATTATATCTTCAACTTCAGGTAGTTCAACATAGACCATATCACCTAGTAATTCTTGGGCATGATCTGTGATACCTACCACAGCATTACCTTCGTCATCTAATCTTATCCATTCATGTTCTTTAGTGTATTTTAGTTCACTTGGGATATCGCTCATGTCATTTCCTCTTTTTTAATGGTCATTTAATTTTTATTTATAATCTTAAAAAACTTGTTTTCCGTTACGCACAAAACCAGGTCGAATCACCTTTACAGGGAGTTGTTTATTGCGTATTTCAACAAAAGCCGTATCGCCTGTTGCCGTTGGCACTCTTGCCAAGGCTATACCTATTTTCAAGGTGGGTGAGAATGTACCACTGGTGGTCTCGCCTTCTCCAACATCAGGAATTATTACTTTCTGATGACCACGTAAAACGCCTTTGCCTTGAAGCACTAATCCGACTAACTTCATTTTCACACCTGCAGCTTTCTCTGCAACCATCGCTTCCTTACCGACAAACTGACGTTCGGTATCTTTTAGATCAACCGTCCAGCCCATATTGGCTTGAAGGGGACTGATGCTTTCATCCATATCAGAACCATAAAGATTCATTCCAGCTTCAAGTCGCAAAGTGTCACGAGAACCTAATCCACAGGGAGCAACTCCAGCTTTAATTAAATCATTCCAAAAACTGTCTATATCACATTGTGGAATGGTAATTTCAAAACCGTCTTCGCCAGTGTAACCCGTTCTAGCGATAAACCAATCATCGGCCTTGGCAGAGAAAAACACACCAAGTTCACTTGCAGCTTGTTTTCTTGACTCAGTCATCACAGACATAGCTAAAGCACGAGACTCGGGACCTTGAATTGCAAGGGTACCTAAATCGGCTTGATGAGTTAACGTCACGTCATATCCAGCGCTTTGTTTGTTGATCCAGGCAAGATCTTTTTCTTGGGTAGATGCATTAACTACCAGACGGTAGCTCGTAGGGCTAAGAAAATAAACAATCAGATCGTCTATCACGCCACCCTTATCATTTAACATGCCACTGTAGAGCGCTTTGCCAGGAGTGTTAATTTTTTGTACATCATTGGCCAGTAGATGACGTAAAAAGGCCGTGGCATCAACACCTTCAGCGTCAACAATTGTCATATGAGAGACATCAAACATTCCTGCTTTTTGTCGAACAATATGATGCTCATCAAGTTGAGAACCGTAATGTAGGGGCATATCCCAGCCACCAAAATCTACAATTTTGGCACCAGCTTTAAGATGAAGGTCGTAAAAAGGTGTTTTATTAGCCATTAGTATATTCCAAGTGTTGCAGTTTTCGCGATTATACAGAGCATTTGAGCGATGTAAAAGCCTTTATTATACTGCTTAATCACGCCTTCTTTGAGTGAGTTTTGGCAGGTCACCTTTTAAGCCCATTGCCCTTAATATAATCTCTCTTTTTAGAGGTGCTATTTTATCTAAAGTTGTCATTCCACTATTTCTAAGTAATGCCTTAACCGGCTGTTCACCCTCAAATAATTGGCGAAAGAATCCCATGGCATCAAGCATTAATTGGTTTTCGCTCCGTCTCCATCTTTCATAGGGACGGAGTACTTTTCTTTGAGATATTTGCTGCTGCTTTTCAATCGCTGCAATGACAACTTCTGCTAAACTCGCTGCATCAAGCAATCCTAAATTGACACCTTGGCCTGCTAAAGGGTGAATAGTATGGGCAGCATCACCCACAAGAGCAATGCCATCATCGACATAGCGCTCTACATGCCGACGAATAAGAGGGAAACTGCCCCTCTCACTCTGCACGGTCAATCTGCCCAACTTATTTTCAAAGCTTGCCGTTAATGCCTGACTAAAGTCCGAATCAGACAAGGCTTTAAGACGTTCGACTTCCTCGGCACTGTTAGACCAAACAATGGAGCAGTTATGTTGGCTGTTTTGCTCTGCATCATTGAGCGGAAGCAGTGCAAGGGGTCCTGTGGGCAAAAAGCGCTGCCAAGCACAACGTTGATGATCGAATTCAGTTCTAATATTGCACACCAAGGCATGATGGCGATAGGGTTTCTTAGAGACCCCAATTTTTCGTTCACCACGAAGCCAAGAATTTGCTCCATCTGCAGCGATCAGTAGCTTGCCTCGCCAACTATCACCGTTATCAAGACTGAGTAATCCACCTTTATCATCCCAAAGCACTTTTGATGCTATAACAGGTGCCAGTAAAGTAACATTTTTATAAGCTTTTAATGTCTGCCAAATGCCTGCTCGAATGTTTTTATTCTCAACAATATGGCCCAAATCAGGTTCGGCTAGATCTGCTGCATCAAAGGATATAGCACCACTGCCGGATGCATCCCAAACGTGCATTTTGTCATAACGACTAACGCCAAGTGCTTTGATATTTTCCCAGCACTTGAGGTTTCTAAAAATATTTTGTGAAGCCCTTGTAATGGCACTGACTCGTAAATCTTTAGCTTCATCTTTGAGTGGCAAACTCCAAGGATGATTATCAAGCACTACAATCGATAAGTTTGATTGGGCTAAGGCCAAAGCCATTGTTAAGCCGACCATACCGCCACCATTGATAATAATATCGGCCTGATATCTTGCCATTGGCTTAACTCTTTTCCATTTGCTGTGACTCTACCTGGGATTGGGACTGGGTTAATGGCAGTCCTCGAACTAATCGACTCTGCTTGCCACTAACGCCCATGGCAGCCTCAGCAATATGACT
>JBLHLI010000215.1:0-5026 GCA_047618765.1 Enterobacterales bacterium
GCGAGTGTCATTAAAAATTCCACTTGTCCCAGAGTTTTTACCAGAGCAACATTCTGCATACTCATTGCTGTAAACCAACCAATACTTCCAAGCGCACTTGTTAGACCAACAAAGCTACACAATTTTTTATACTTCCATACTGCTAGCCATTGATCAGGTTCTTTAATACTAGTGTAAATACCGCACATTATAGTTTGTAAGCTCACCATAACAACCAGAGTGATAGCTGCACTAAATACCAAAGGTTGATTCAGGCTCAAGCTCGCTTCCCGTAAAAATAAACTGGTAAATGCAAACAATAGCCCAGAAGCCAAACCATAAAGGGTGGCACTTAATGATAACTTTAATTTTTTGCCTGATAGAGAAACCACCAGCGTTCCAAGCACACCGACTATTACAGCAATCCATCCAAAGAGACTGAGGTAATCTTGATAAAGTATAGTGGCGAGAATTGCCACTAATATTGCTTCAGTTTTTGCTAAACTAATACCTACAGCAAAGTTGCGAGAACTAAAAGTCTTGATCATACAAAAAGTTGCTAGTATCTGAACCAGTGATGCAGCACTAGCATAGACCATAAACTTGGCGTTAGAAGTAACCATACTCAGCAAGTTATCCGAAGACTCAAGAATGAACTCATCAGCATTAAACTTTAACAGTAAGCCTAAGTAGATGATTGCTATAGGTAGACCAAATAAATATCGAACCAGAGTCGTAGACATGGCTGATAACTGTTGAGATAGTTGTTTTTGTCCTGCGGTACGCACAGCCTGCATACTTGCCGCGAGAATGGTAAAAGCAATCCAGTAAGGCATATCAGTCACATACAAAGTCATCAATAGGTAATGGTCGACATTGTTTCGGAAAACCATACTCTACCCAATATTTATAAACACCCATGTTCTTCATTGTTGATTTAAACTGCTTAGACTGCCGATAAGTTTTATGTATTTCATCCCAGCGAAAAAGTGGCTTTAAATCGAAAGCACCGATTGGCGTTAGCAAGTCGGCTAAAGCATCACTGCTGCGATCAGTTTTCGAAGCGAGAAACATCTGAATGTCTTTAAGTAGTTTGTTGTGGTTGCCTGTAGGGTTCTGGTATGCCTGATACAACTTATCATGCTGACGCCATCCTTTTAATAATTCACCGTGATTGGTAGCGATTTTAAAGGCTAATTCTTCGTTTAAACGGGCCAGACTTGGGAAAGGAGCATATATTAAGCTTGATGCTCCG
The DNA here is from genome assembly GCA_047618765.1 of Enterobacterales bacterium. GTDB lineage: Bacteria > Pseudomonadota > Gammaproteobacteria > Enterobacterales. The sequence continues at coordinate 1,235 of JBLHLI010000215.1, forward strand.
AGATCAAGACTTCTTTTATACATTTTAACAGCCTCAACATCTCCATGAAGAATAGCTGATACTACCATTTGGTTTTCCAAACAAGGGACATAATAAGGCTCGTACTTAACGCAGTTGTCAAAGTTTTCTAATGCCAAATCTAATCTACCAAGTCGGTTGTAAGCCAATCCAAGCCAATTTAAAGCCTGAGGGTTAGCAGGTTCAATGACTAAAACTTTTTTGAAATCAACGATAATATCTGACCAGTCATATTGCGTACGTTCCTCTTCATTTGAATTAAGTCGCATATTAGCTAAAGCTGCAATTGCAGTACCACTATTAGGTTCAATAGCCAAGGCACGGTTAGCATATTCAATGGTCAGAACCTCTGAATCCTCTCTCGACATACTAGTATAGCCATAATCAGCCATCAGCCCTTGATTTGCAGCCAATATCCCCCAGGCTTTGCTGAACTTAGGGTCCTGTTCTACTGCTTGAAGTAATAATGTATCGACTTTGTTAAGGTCAACTCTTGCTTGGAACAAAGGTCGAGCCTCTAGAAATAATTCATAGGCTGATAAGTTATCGGTTAGCTTGACTGATTTGAAATCCGCCTGCTCCTCGATTCCTATTTCTGCTGCCAATGCTTTGACAATAGAATGGGAAATTTCATCCTGAATCACAAAGACATTATCAATAGTTAAGGGTCGGTCATAAGTCTCAGACCAAAGGTGATGATCATTTTGAGTATCAATAAGCTGAGCAGTAATGCGCAGGGTTGAACCGGCTTTTCGTACCGAACCCTCTAAGACGAATCTTACATTAAGCTGTTTTGCTATTTCAGGTATTCCCATATCGCGATCTTTAAACTGAAACGACGATGTTCTAGATACCACTTTAAGGCTGCTTACTTTCACCAAAACATTGAGTATTTCTTCACTGATACCGTCGGAGAAATATTGCTGATTTTTATCATTAGACATGTCCACGAAGGGCAATACTGCGATGGAATGAATAATTGTTTGTTCTGGTAATTCTTTAGCTGATTCGGATGTTGCTGATATCTCTGATGGATATTCAGCTCCCGGAGGCTGGTTAAATTGGTTTTGATAAATAAAGTAAACTAAGGCAATAACTAATAATCCAATAATCATGAAATCTAATTTGCGGCCGGTGTGAGCTCCAACAGATTCCTCAGCTGTTATCTCAGATTCTCGTTTGACACCCTCTGGAGTAACTTCAAATACCCAAGAGAAGAAAATGACAAAGGGGAAACCAATCATGCCAAAGTAAAATACAACGGTGTTTACCCATTCAGGCATACCGAGAGCAGGTACAGCAGAGTCAGTCACTTGAACAACTACCCAAGCAAGTACAAGGTAGGCAATACCAACTTTAAAAACATTGCGGCGTTTTAACTCAGTAAAAAAAGAATCTGACAAAGCTATTCCCTTATTATAATTATTATTTAACCATTATTAGTAATATATAGGTATTCAGTTAACTGCTCAGCATTAATTGCTACTGATTTTCAACAATCATTTCATCCATTATCTTAATTAATTCTTCTCTAGTAAAACTGAGAGGTTGATGTTGATTCTGTTGTATCAACTTTCTCATAGATTGGGTTATTGTCCTGGTTGCTTCCCCTTTATTGGGTACAACCATATAGCGATGTTTCGGCTTATCTGAAAATAACGCATGCATAATCGACTCTGACACTTCTTCAGGTGATTTGAATTGACTTCTGTCGGCCCCATAGCCTGCGGTTAATTTATCAAAGGCATCTTTAAATTGTGATTTTTCATAACGAGCCTTGTTATCTTTACGACGCTGTAAGAATGATGCAATTATCTTGGAATCATAGTTTCCAGGTTCAATAACACTAATTCTTACACCAAACTGAGCCATTTCAGCCGCTAGGGCATCTGTATAAGCTTCAATAGCATGTTTAGACATACTGTAAGGTCCCCAAAATGGTCCAGAAAGAGTACCTGCAATTGAGCCAATGGTTGTAATACGTCCTTTTGATTCAATAATCAGTGGAGCAAAAGCTTTAGTAATGCGATAAGGACCATAAACATTAACATTGAAGAGAAATTCAAGTTCTGATTCTTCAACTTCTATCAATGGCTCTAATATAGCTACACCAGCATTATTGACAATTCCATATAGACCTCGTCCGGCTTTTTTAATGGTATCAACCGCTGAATTGATATCATCCCATTTATTAACGTCCAATCGAATTGCTTGGACATTTTTTATAGCATTGAGAGCCTTCATATCCTTATCTTTGCGCGCACCTGCATAAACAAAATAGCCTTTTGATGCTAGCATTTCAGTAACGTTATATCCTATACCAGAGCTGGCTCCAGTTACCAAAATAGCTTTTTGATCTGAGGGTTTTTCTGCTTGAATATTCAATGAGATAATTATCAAAATAATACTAAGTAATGTTTGGAAATATATCGATTTCATAATGATGCATCCTTGTTTATCGAAGGTTCGAATGCATAAATTGTAGAGGTGAATTTAAGTCGGGTCAACTAAGTAAGGGGGATGTTAAAGGTTAAGTCTTTGATTTATAAGTTTGACAATAAATTCATCCAAACAAAAATCCATAAAAATTGTTGTTCATGAGCTAATACTAAAACGTTAATTGCAACGACTTTTCTATCAAAAAATAACAGCTTCTTGTATATTATAAGTAATAATTAAAGTCTCTTATCCTCTATGGATTTTATAATAGATTCATTATTGATGTTAATATTCTAATTGTAGCTTTTACTTCCATTGTCACCTAGGTGACAACAATATTTATTCATTATATTAAAGTTGTTAGATTAATATTTTATACAACCTTACTTGGAATCAATTATGCCCGCACCTATTGTTAGTCGTCGTGACCTTGAGTTTTACCTATATGAAATGTTTGATGTTGAATCGATGACAAATCGCGAGAAATATCAAGATCATGATAGGGAAACTATTAACGGCGCTATTGATACTGCTCAAACCATTGCAGAAAAGTATTTTCTTCCTATTCGTCAAAAAGTAGATTCAAACGAGCCTACTTTTGATGGCGAAAAAATACAAATGATCCCAGAGATTAAAGTAGCCTTAGATACCGTTATAGCAAGTGGACTTAGTGCGCCAACGTCAGATTATGAGATGGGAGGTATGCAATTACCTCAAGTGGCAGCAAGCTGCGTATTTTCATATCTTTCTGCAGTAGCCAGTACCACCCTGGGTTATATATCCTTGACTCATGCCAATTGCAACTTAATCGAAGCCCATGGTAGTAAAGAGCAAATAGAGAAGTGGGTTCATCCAATGCGTGAAGGCAGATTTGCCGGTACTATGGCAATGACCGAACCTGGTGCAGGTTCAGGACTTGCAGATCTGATCACTACAGCAGTTAAAGATGAACAGGGTGAATACCGCTTAAGCGGCAATAAAATTTACATCTCTGGTGGTGACCATGATCTCAATGAAAATATTGTGCATTTGGTCTTGGCTCGTATCAAAGGAGCACCTAAAGGTGTGAAAGGTATTTCACTGTTTATCGTACCTAAAATTTTAGTTAATGATGATGGCAGTCTCGGTGAGCGTAACGACGTAGCACTAGCAGGATTATTTCACAAAATGGGCGGCCGAGGACATACCTCTACTGCCCTTAGTTTCGGCGAAAAAGAGGGTGCTGTTGCCTACCTAGTTGGTGAAGAGCACAAAGGCTTGATGTACATGTTTCATATGATGAATGAAGCACGAATATTAGTCGGTACCGGCGCAGCTTTAACAGCATTAACTGGT
>JBLHLI010000216.1:0-5022 GCA_047618765.1 Enterobacterales bacterium
ATTGTATATATGAGCAGCTCTTCGTTTAACCTTTAATCCTCCAGGCAAAATTCCTTGGGTATGGCATCCCTTAGAAATGCAGGCTTGCATAGTTTTCCATATTAGCAGTAAATATTGTTTAGTTTCAGCTTCTGTACGCCAGGCCGATTCATTAGCTAACATTAATGCACTGATACTCAACCCACTATCAGTGCATAGGGTTAATAATTCATCACCTGTAGTAAATGGATAGGGGAGAGTCCTATTGTCTTCTATAACAGGAGACTCGTCATTGATGTTCTCATTGACTATGAATCCACCACCGACAGAGTAGTATATTTTACTAATTAGTAACTCTTCATCAACATTATAAGCCGTAAACTTCATTCCATTAGGATGGCCAGGTAAAGACTTACGACGATGAAAAATAAGATGTGGCTTAGCTTTAAAATTTACTGGATAAATACCGCCAAGTAGAAGTAAACCCGTTTCGGCGATTTGATCTAACTTTGCTTGAACAGTGTCGGGATCTACCTCTTCGGGCTTTTCACCTAAGAGTCCTAAAATAACGGCTTTATCACTACCATGGCCCTTACCGGTATGACCTAATGAACCAAAAAGTTCAATTTGAACATATTTCACTTTCTCTATATCAATTTCACTCTTGAGAGTTTCGGTAAAAAGTAAACCAGCACGCATGGGACCAACTGTGTGGGAGCTTGAAGGGCCAATTCCGATACTAAACATATCTATAATGCTTATTGCCATGTCGATAAATCTCCTTTTAAATATTTGAATATTAATTAAAAATGTAGGATTATTATATTCTGTATATTATAGTTTACTTAACAAAAGTTTATTTCAATCTGTTATCTTTTATTCAGTGGTTAATGAGAAGCGAGTCTAATCCTTATAATTGACTAATCATAGCTTTATATTTCACATGAAACTGATTGCCATACTGCCAATCTACCTTACTATAGTTGAGAATTAATTATGAACATTAGCAAAATAACATTACTACTTATTAGTACATTAATAATGACACCTCTTTTAGCTTCACCTAATGTTGGGTCAGACGCTCCTGACTTTAACCTAAAGGATCAATACGGAAAAAACCATACATTAAATGATTATAAAGGTAGATGGTTAGTGGTCTATTTTTACCCTAAGGATAATACCCCGGGTTGCACAGTTGAAGCTGGATTATTTAGGGATAATCATGAACAATTTACTAGCCGAAAAGCCAGTATTTTAGGAATAAGCCTTGATGATGTGGAATCACACCTAGATTTTTCTGAAACTTTAAAATTGAACTTTAGTTTATTAGCAGATGTTGATAAAAAAGCATCAAAAAGCTATCAGGTATTAACCGAGCTAGGTGTAATCGCTTATAGTAGCCGTGAAACGTTTATTATTGATCCAGATGGCCGTATTGCCTATCATTTTGATGATGTTACTCCCGATACTCATACTAAAATAGTACTGAAAAAGTTGGATGAACTTCTAGAGATTTATCAATAGATGCCTCGATTATTAATTAATGGGTTTCCGCCATCAACGAGGTCCTGTTTTCAGATTCGAATAAACGCTTCAGCAAAGGGAAGCGGCTCTCAGCTAAAAATGTTATTTGATAAAACTGTTTCAACTGATGATGGGATTTATGAACTACCTTTAGAAAAAAGATACTTAGGTACAATGATTCGACTTGAAGTTAAGGTCCCTGGTTATGATCTTATTGATAAAAATATTAAATTGCCTTCAAATATAGGATATTCAACTCTGTTTTTAAGTAAGCAATTAGAGTCAGATCTTAGCTTAATAAAGGATTGTTATGGTTCAGAAGAAAATTGGCAAGAGTTTGATAGTAAACTCATCTATAAAGACGCTAAGATGCAATTTCAGCTTATGGTTAAAGAACAACGTAAGCAAGAAAGAAATATTTTTCTTGGTTCGCTAATTATCGTATTACTTTTATCTTCTGTGCTCTATGCATTAATCGGTTCTATAGGGCTCATAATATTGGTTGTATTTGCTTTTTATTACAATGAAAAGAATAAATTGAATACTTGGTCTGATCTTAGTAAGTGAAGGAAATTAGTTATAAAATTTTAATAATTATCTACATTTAGTGCTTTTTTTGATTATTCTTACTAAATATTGTTAAAAATGAATAATTAAGTGCATAAATGCTTCTAATCCTTTGACGCAACCCAATTATGTCGTTATTATGCGCGCCTGAATAGATGCAGGATATTTTAGTGTGATTGATCCTTTTCGTTTTGCCAGAAGTGGTGAACAACTGGAAAAAGTTATAAGTCTCTCTCCCAAAGGGAGATTGGATGGCGTACTCGCTGAAAAATGCGATATAACTTTACAGTTAAATGGTGGTAGACACGAAAATAAGAGATTTGTCCTTGATGGGCATATCAACGGCTCGTTAATTGTTCAATGTCAGGTGTGCTTAGAGAAGATGGCACTTCCCTTGGATATTGACTTCAGAGTCTTCCCAGTGAAGTCTGAAGAGCAAGCAGAGCGTCTACATGAAGATTTTGAGCCAATTGTTATTAATGAAAATAACAATTTAGCATTAGAAGAATTAGTTACCAATGAACTCATTCTGTCTATACCGGTGGCTTTTAGCCACATTGAAATAGAAGGTAATGATTGTGCCAATATGGATAATTTTACTTCAGGTATAGTTCAGGTAGAGAAGAAAATATCACCCTTTGCGATGTTAAAATCGAAAAAGTGATTTCGTTTAAGCAATAAAGAAAGTTAGGAGTCTATTATGGCTGTACAAAAAAGTAAAAAATCACGTTCACGTCGCGACATGCGCCGTTCACACGATGCATTAACAGCACCTGCATTGTCAGAAGATCAAGTAACAGGTGAACTTCACCTTCGTCACAATGTGACAGCTGATGGATATTACAAAGGCAAGAAAGTCATCTAAGACTTTCTGCTGAGCCATAGTTTGACTGCTATAACTATTGCTATAGATTGCATGGGGGGTGATTTTGGTCCCCCTGTAATGATACCTTCTGCTTGTGAAGCACTCGCTCGACACCCAAATCTATCTGTTTTATTAGTTGGCCTTCCTGAACGTATTGAACCTGAACTTGAAAAGTTAGGGGACCGTTATAGTCAACGTTTTGGTGATCGTATTGCCATAGAACCTGCTAGCCAGACAATATTAATGTCTGAAAAACCTTCTCAAGTTCTGCGTAAGAAAAAAGACTCCTCAATGGCTGTTGCTTTAAAGGCTGTAGCCGAAGAAAAAGCCAATGCCTGTGTAAGTGCCGGCAATACGGGCGCTTTAATGGCTTTATCCCGATATATATTAAAAATGATACCTGGTGTAGATCGTCCTGCCATCACTACTTCTTTGCCTACAGAGAAAGGCCATTCCCGATTAATAGATTTAGGAGCGAACGTTGATTGTTCTGCTGAGAATCTATTGCAGTTTGCAATAATGGGTTCAGCTATGGTGACTGCAATTGAAAATATCACCAAGCCTAAAATAGGTCTTCTTAATATTGGTTCAGAAGCAATAAAGGGCAATGAGCAAACTCGTAGTACAGCTGAATTACTTGAACAGTCAAATTACTTAAATTATATAGGCTTTATAGAAGGTGATGCTCTTTATAGAGGCGTAGCTGATGTGATAGTCTGTGATGGCTTTGTCGGTAATGTGCTATTAAAAGGTAGTGAAGGCGTTGCTAGAATGCTCAGTAATCGATTACAAAAAGAATTCAATAGAACAAAATTAACTCGCTTATTATCATTTATTGTAATGCCAATACTGGATTCGTTTAAGAAAAGAATTAATCCAGATCAGTATAATGGTGCTAGTTTTATCGGTTTGCAGGGTATTGTTGTTAAAAGCCATGGTGGTGCTAACCAAACTGCCACTTTAGCTGCAATAGAAGAAGCCATTAAAGAAGTAGAACATAATGTTCCATCGATTATTAATGAGCAATTTAAAGGTCAATCTTAAATTAACACTAACATTTTTTGTTAACGTATCACTTTAGACATACGAATTAACTATTTGATAACAATAGGATAAATATAGTGAAATCTTTAGCTTTTGTATTTCCAGGCCAAGGTTCTCAGTGCATCGGGATGGTTAAGGAATTGTATGATAACCATTCAATTATAAAAGATACTATATCGGAAGCTTCTGATATTCTTCAATTCGATTTAGCAAAAATGATGTTCAATGGTCCTCTTGAAGAATTAAATAGTACTAATAACACCCAACCAGTTCTCTTAGCTTGTAGTGTCGCAATATTTAGATTGTGGCAGCAGCAGTCAACAGTCATGCCAGAAATAATGGCAGGTCATAGTCTAGGCGAATACTCTGCTTTGGTTTGTGCCGGTGTACTTAGCTTTGGTGATGGTCTAAAGTTGGTTCGTGATAGAGGTAATTTTATGATGCAAGCCGTACAAGATACTACTGGAGCTATGGCTGCAATTATAGGACTTGATAATAACCATGTAGAGAAAGCTTGCGTCGAAGCAGCAGAAGGACAGGTAGTATCAGCCGTTAATTATAATTCTCCCGGCCAACTAGTCATAGCGGGAAATAAAGAAGCTGTAGAAAGGGCGATGCTGTTTTGTAAAAATGCTGGCGCAAAAATGGCTTTGCCATTGGCGGTTAGTGTTCCTTGTCATTGTGCTTTGATGAAACCTGCAGCGCAGGAATTAAAAGCTGCTTTAGCTAAGATAACATTATCTAAACCCAATATTTCAGTGATAAACAATGTTAACGTTACTATTGAAACTACATCGGAGGACATTTCTGATGCCTTGGTTAAACAACTGTATAATCCTGTTCGCTGGACTGAAACCATAGAATTAATGGCAAAGCTCGGTATAACAACTACAATCGAATGTGGACCAGGAAAAGTCTTAACAGGATTATGTAAGCGCATTGATAAAAGTATTACAGCTATGGTCACACTTGACCAAAATGGATTAACTAAATCATTGGAGGCCTTGAATTAATATGAACTTGGACAATAAAATAGCCTTAGT
>JBLHLI010000217.1:0-5020 GCA_047618765.1 Enterobacterales bacterium
TAAGTTTTCATGGAGCACTGAATTAAACTGTTTTCGATCCATATTCTTTAATAAAGGACCTGGACCTAAGAGATTAACATTAGTGATGGGTTCCATTGGTTGGTGAAGTAAGATATCCATACCTCTTTGATGTGCAAAATTCGCTATTTCATCACTAAAGCTTGTATGGGGTAAAATACTTAACGCCACCTCTGGGGGTAATTTTGCAGCTCTTAAGCCAAGCAAATGATTATTACCTACATCATCAATGATTAACGTTATTTTAGGAAGTTTATGTTCTAGAAGGGGAGCATTATTAAGATCAGCAACTAGAGGTAATGAGATAAAAGTAGTAAAAAATAAAGCCGTCAGTGCTAAAGATAATACCTTATTCAGCCCTTTGTTTTTTCGCATTTTTTAGGGATCCAGTAGGTTAGCTAGTTAGATTTTAAACTTAAAATACTAATACCACGTAATAAATTTAACGCCTCGGCAAGTTGAAAGTCACTTTCTAGTGCCCTTTGAACTTCCTCAGAAATATCATCTTTTGACGTACTTAATGAATCATTTGTGAGTGAACCTTTAAGATCAGATTCATAAACCTCTGATACCTGTTCTTCAACAGCCGCTATTTCTCTTTGACGAATCTCAATATCTGGTGAGATCCCAGTACCTTGGATAGAACGTCCACTGGGTGTGTAATATCGTGAAGTTGTTAATTTCAAAGCGGCATTGTTGGTAATAGGCATAACCGTTTGCACTGAGCCTTTACCAAAGGATCGTGTGCCGAGAATGATTGCCCTTTTATGATCTTGAAGAGCGCCAGCTACAATTTCTGCTGCAGAAGCAGTACCACCATTAATTAAGACAATAATAGGGGCGCCATAAAGTACATCACCTTTATCAGCATGAAATTGATAATTCGACTCAACGATTTTGCCTCGCGTTGAAACAATTAATCCTTCTTCAAGAAAAGCATTAGAGACAGCTTCTGCTGCAATGAGTACTCCTCCGGGATTATCTCTCATGTCTAAAATTAAGCCTTTAATTTTCCCATTATGTTGCTCTCTTAATTTTTCTATGGCTTCACTGAGATCATAACCTGTGCGACGTTGAAATTGTGAGATTCGAACATAGGCGATACCATTACCAAGCCACAGACCCCTTATACTACTTAGTTTGATAATCTCTCTGATTAAGTCAAACTCAAGTAATTCATCAACACCTTCACGGCGAATGGTTAACTGTATTTTTTCACCCATTTCACCACGCATCATTTCCATTGCGTCATTGGCTTTAACATTTCTCAAAGGACTGTTGTTAATTTTTACCACCATATCACCGGCGTTAATTCCTGCTCTTTTTGCAGGACTATTATCAAGAGGAGTTATGATTTTTATACCACCATCCTCAGGTACAACTTGTACGCCAAGTCCACCATACTGACCACTTGAAGAGTCTTGAATATCATCAAAAGCATCACTATCAAGATATCGAGAATGGGGATCTAAGCTATCGAGCATGCCGGCTATCGCGCCTTTGATCAGAGTCGTATCATCCACCTCTTCAACGTAAGTGCTTTTTATTCGATTGTATACTTCAGCAAAGATACGCAATTCATCAAGGGGTAAATGCTTTGTGGCTGTTTTGTCAGCTAGGTCAGTTTCAGCTGCATCGGTCTCTGTTGCTTGAATTGAAAGATTTAAAAAGCAACACATTAAGAGGCAGCTATAAATACAATGCTGCTTAGCAGTTAACCATTTTGTAGATTTTTGACTTACCATGCCCCTCTCCATTTTAGATTTGCAGCAACGGCTCTTGAATACCCATTTTTAATGGGAATAGCCATACTATCAATGTTTTACAGAAAATACTCTTAACTAATTCTTTCTAATAAAGCGTACTGGATTTAAAGCCTTACTTTTAAGGCGTATTTCAAAATATAAACCTGTCGATGGATAACCACCACTTTGACCAACGGTTGCAACCTGCTCACCGGCCTCAACCCAATCACCGGGTTGTTTATACAAAGCTTCATTATGACCATATAAACTCATATAACCGTTACCATGATCAATAATCGTTATTAAACCAAAGCCTCTTAAATAATCAGAATACACAATTCGGCCATGATGAATCGCACTAACAGGAGCTCCCTCTTTTGCTGAAATTAGAACTCCACTCCAACGAATTTGGTCACTTCCTCTTGGCCGACCAAAAGATTCTTTTACCTGTCCTTTCACTGGCCAATTTAATTTACCTCTCAAACTTGATAGGCCATTTAGAGACTCTTCAGGTATCATTTTTGCGACGGTTTGCTTCAGAGCATCAAGCAATGAGATTAAGTCGCTCTCATTTTGATGCCATTCTTTTAATCGCTTAGAATTATTTTTAAATGAACGATTAAGGGCAAAAATAGCTTGTTGTCGTTTATCTTTTAATCCTGCAAGTCTAGTATTCTCTTGTTCAAGTTCTGACTCAAGGGCGACTAACTGTTTCTGCTCAGAGGTTATTTCTATTTCTACTAGAACTAACTTTTCTAAGGTTGTATTCAAGTCTTCTATCTTCTCTGCACGCGCTTTATTCAGATACTCATAATAGACCAAGGTCCGGCCTAGTTTGCTCGGATCTTCTTGATTGAATAGCAATTTTAAATATTCTTGTTTTCCTCCTGCATAGGCAGCTCGGATCTGATCAGCTAAGGCTTTTTGTTGCTTTGTTTTATCTTTATTTAGGTGCTTACGTTGAGCAATTAATGAACTTAAATTTGAACGACTTTTGCGTAATTTTGTTCTGGTGTTATCAAGTGACTTACTAGACTTACCAATAAGCACATCAGTACCTTTCAAGGCTTGTTGTTCTTTTGTCAAAGAGGTGCGGTTTTTAGCTTGGTTTTTTTGTAATTTTCCAATCTTTTTCTGTAACTCTGACAACTCTTTTTCTGTGGCTTCCCGACGTTCGCTTCTCGAATCAGTAGACGCAGAATAATTGATAAGCGGTGTTAATAGAGTGATTAACAATAGCAATTTAAACATTTTTAAAGACAAAATAATTATTATTCTCTTAACTGCACTAGCACTCGACCAGTCATTTCTTTGGGAACATCTTGACCCATGAGATAAAGAAGGGTGGGAGCAATATCTGATAAGGTTCCATCAGAGTGCTTCATTTCTGCCTTGCGGCCGTGATAGATAAAAGGCACTGGTCCACTAGTATGGGCAGTATGAGCTTGACCAGTCATGTGATCTGTCATTTTCTCAGCATTGCCATGATCAGCGGTAATAATACATTCAGCACCAGCCTTATCAAGAGCTGTTATAAGTTTACCAACACAAATATCAAGTGCCTCTATTGCCAATACCGCAGCTGAAAAATTACCTGTATGACCTACCATATCAGGATTAGCAAAATTACAGACAATCAAGTCATATTGCTTTGATTCAATAGCCGTAACAAACTTCTCAGTCAGTAAAGGAGCATTCATCTCTGGTTGTAAGTCATAAGTTGCCACATCAGGTGATGGAATTAATATTCTATCTTCACCTTCATAGGGTTGCTCTACACCACCACTAAAGAAAAATGTCACATGGGCATACTTTTCTGTTTCAGCAATTCTAAGCTGCCTTAGGTTTTGATTTTGTAAATATTCACCTAGGACATTGGGAATTCTCAACTTAGAGAAAGCAACACTGGCATCAATACTGTCTGCGTAGGATGTCAGCATTACGAAATCGGCAAGCTTGGGTCGTTGTTTTCTTTCGAAACCCATAAAATCAGCATCAACAAAGGCGCGACTTATTTCTCTTGCTCTATCGGCACGGAAATTCATAAAAATAATGGCGTCATCATCTTGTATTTTTACAGGCTCACCTATTGTAGAAGGAGCGACAAACTCATCATTCTCACCGCGTCCATAGGCGGCCTCCAAGGCTTCTGATGCTGAATTAGCGTTGAAATCTGACTCTGCCCCTGTCAGAAGGTTATAAGCTCTCTCGACTCTATCCCATCGATTGTCTCTATCCATAGCATAATAACGGCCCACTAAAGAAACTAATTTACCCCGACCCAACTTAGTAAAAACAGCTTCAACCTTCTCAATGTAAGTCAAAGCACTTCGAGGAGCAGTATCGCGACCATCTAGGAATCCATGGAGGTATATATTCTTAACACCTTGTGCTGCCGCCATCTCAATCATTCCATGAATATGAGATTCATGACTATGAACACCACCATCAGATAACAGGCCCATGATGTGCAAAGCTGATTGTTTTGCATTCACTTGGTTAATGGCATTAATAAGGGCTGGATTGCTTTGAAATTCTTTATCGTCTAAAGCTTTTGAGATGCGGGTAAAATCTTGATAGACAACTCGACCGGCACCTAAATTTAGATGACCAACTTCAGAGTTACCCATTTGACCTTCAGGGAGACCTACATCTATTCCAGAACCAGAAACTAAACTATGGCAATCTTCCTTCCAAAGTCTATCCATATTAGGAGTATTAGCATTTAAGATAGCATTATCTTTAGGATCTTCGCTGTATCCCCAGCCATCTAAAATGATTAGGGCTAAGGGTTTAATATTCTGACTCATCAATTCTTATTTCCGCTTTAATAGGACCATATTTTTCATAATTATGCCTGTTTTAGACCCAGTATACTAACTGAAAAGTCGTCAATAGTTGATTTAATAGCACTTAACCTAGAGTTGCTGTAGACTGCACGCCCGCTCAATAAGTGAACAAATTGAAGAAGTATCAACTATGACTAATACAAACTCGAGTAATGCATCTACTGCCACAGCAAATTTTGCTGATATGAATCTTTCCGCAGACATCCTAAAAGCTGTACTCGAGCAAGGTTATGATGTTCCATCTCCCATTCAAGCTCAGGCAATTCCTGCAGTTCTTGAAGGTAGGGACCTGATGGCAGCCGCCCAAACCGGGACTGGAAAAACGGCAGGATTTACACTACCCATATTAGAGATACTATCAAAGGGCAAATTAGCTAGAGCTAACCAAGTCAGAACCTTAATTTTAAC
>JBLHLI010000218.1:0-5016 GCA_047618765.1 Enterobacterales bacterium
CAGTATCCGTTGAAGATTGTATTAAAGGACCTTCGGTATTAGACCAAGTATGCTTGAGCCAACCATCTCTGATCTGTTCTCCAGTAAGCATGGTTGTTTTATTCTGATGCAGCAAATGCAAATACATATATTCAATATCGGTATCATCATCAGCACCCCAGGGCTTGTCATTTTCAACAAAATAATAATCGATAGTTTTGGCATGGGAAACATAGTAGCCCCAGATGGACTTTTGGTCAGGCGCCCCCCAATCAGCATCAGTATAAAAAGGAGCTTTTACCTTATCCATCTCAGTTATTAAACCGGTCCAGTTGGCAATATTTTGCGCAAGCCAAAAACCCTCAAGTTTATCGAGATAAATACTACGAGAGATAACCTGAGGCTTTGCTTTAAGTGGAGCCGCATTTAACCCGGCTGTTATTAAACCAAGCACTACCATGACGGCTGTCATTAGTTGTGCTGTATAATTTTTCCAGGTTTGATGTTGGCCCATTTTCATACCAAAATTTACTTATTTACATAAAACGGAATATTGCCATGAGCCGTATTATTATTTCCATCACCGATATAAACAAACAGACGATAGGCTCCTGCTTTACTGGGTGTGGTAAAAGTTATGTCTCTCACTGCAGTATTTTTGATAAGCTTTGATAAACTTTGAATGTTAGTTTCAAAGTCACCCCCCTCTTGAGTTGCATTACTTTCAAGTTTTATTTCCCAAAAATAACTCAAGGTGTCATCTTCATAATCTTCCACATCGACTTTCGCCGAATATGTTTTACCCGCCGTCAGAATAACATCCTCTCTGGAAGTTTTATTATTCAGAGTTATTGATTTAAATGCTGGTGTTCGATTATCAGGCCAGCTTCCATTCCAAATATAGTGCATGACATCCACTGCTTCGGTTTCATCACCAGCTTCTGTAAATAAACCAAACCAAGTAGGCGTTCGTTCCTGTTTCTGACCCCAGAGGAATACATAGTTTCCTATAATTTGATTTTTCAGAGGTAGCAGTTGCTGCTGATAGCCTTTTAGATAATTGGCAGCTTTATCAGAGCTGTTCATTTCAAAAGGAGCCCCCCAAGCCGTTTCTGCGCTCTCCCAAAAACCGACTGCTCCCCATTCGGTTACCATAAAGGGTTTTGTAAACTGAGTTTCTTTAATAAAATCAGTTAATATATCCAGTTCTCCATAAGCCTGAAAACTGATGAAATCAAGGTCTGGGGCCCTAGTCATTATTTCATGGGTAACATCGACTTTTATACCCGATGTAGTCGTGGTGGTAAGGTGATTAGGATCAAGCTTATGGATCATTTTTGATAGTTCATTTACAGCATCATAAGCTTCGCGAACACTGTAACTGTGGTTAAGTTCATTGCCTATTATCCAGGTTAATAAAGCTGGGTGGTCACGGTGTTTAAGTACAACAGCACGAAACTTTTCAAGCTGTGCTGCAACCTGTACCTTATCTTTATAATCAAAGCCTAAACGTTCAGGCACCAGCTCCAAACCAAGGGAGACAGTCACCCCAACGGCATGGGCTCTATCAAGCAATTCTTGAGCAGTCTCGATATCAGTAACGGTACTCCAAGTACGAATAGAATTCCCACCATGAGCCACTAGACTATTGAGATCACCGAATTCAAGACCAGCACCTTTAATATGATAAGGTTTACCGCCTCGATATAACTGATAACTATCATTATCTTTGATAATTTCAACTTTCACCGGACCACTGGCAACATTACTAGCAACGATAGAGTTGCTGAGTAAAACTACCATCAAACAAAGTAATAGTTTATTTGATAACACCATTAGATTTTTCAAAAAAATAAATAACCTCATCTTCAATTTAATTAGAACCAATTCAATACAATTTAATCGTTCGTTCTAGATTCGTGCTTCACCCAATCAACTTCCATCACCCATTCACCTTCCATGGGGCTGTTGTCGATTTTTGCAAAATTTAAAATGGCAAACATAGCTTCAGGAAAATCATCACCCTGATTTACATTTCGATGAACCTCAGTGCCATTCAGTCGGTAAACGATATCTTTACCTTGCCATTCAACTGAATACTCCTGGTACTCTGCAAGCTTAGCAGTAACCACTTTTTGGGGAGTTAACCAGTCACCACCACCACATTTTCCTTCGCTCATAATCGCTCGAAGCGCATAGTGATCTGCCCCTCCTTCACCGTGATGTTCAAAGATATCAATTTCTCCTGATCCAGTCATTGGCCAGCAGATATTCTCATCAGCTTCTTGAACAGGCGGCTCATTATTTCTAGCACCCAGTATCCACCAGGCTGGAAACATACCTTTCTGACCACTATCGCTGACTCTTAATCTTGCTGTCCATTTTCCTTTGACAAATTCTTTGCGGTTTTTTGAAGCTATTCGACCAGCAACATATTGAGTATCCGGATGTTGCTCTCCTAGTTTATTCATGTTGCTACAGCTAATTTCTTTACCAATGTTTATAACCTTAAGTTTGATAGTACCGTCACTAACCTCTCTTGTGCCATATTGATTATCGGGTACATAACAATGGTACTCATCATTCACCCAGAGCATCTGGTCTTGCCAATTATCTTTGTTGAAGGTGGTAAAATCATCAAAAAAGTCAACCGTCCACTGCTCTTTCTCTGCCAATAGACCTAAACTTGTGGTCGTTAAAAGTACTATGATAAAAACACGTGAAATTTTCATTATATTATTTTTTCCTATTATCCATCATTAAACCAGTTGACCTTTTATTAACAAAGTACTAATGTAAGCGCTTACATAATAGTATATAGTAAAGCTCTACTTAAAATCAATTCCGGGAATTAAATGATTGCTTCAAAATATGGATTATTATCATTTACTATTTTTCCTGCTATCTGCCCATTAGTTGTTGGCTATGATAGGCGGTGTTACACTCTGATGATGAGCAATTAGAAAAAATGCAACACGAAATACAAACACCTAACCCACAAGAAACTTAATTTTGATAAATTATTATCACCCAAACCAAATAAGAATAAGATAATGGCAACCATTTATGATGTTTGCTCAAAAGCAGAAGTCTCCATGGCAACTGTCTCCAGAGTAATCAATGGCAATCCTAATGTCCGGGAGAAAACGCGTCTGAAAGTAAAGGCTGCAATGGATGCGCTTGGATATAAGCCTAACAGTATCGCTCAATCATTAGCCTCAAAAAGAAGTAATAGTGTCGGTGTATTGGTTTCAGAACTCTATGGACCGGTGTATGGACCAATGATGAGTGGTATTGAAGAAGAGTTAAGAAAGGCCGGAAAACATGTTTTCATCGCTACAGGTCACAGTGATGAAGAACGAGAAAAAGAAAGCATTGAGTTTTTAATCAGTAGAAATTGTGATGCATTAATCATGCACGTTGAAGCAGTGTCTGACTCTTATTTGCTTGAGTTACAGAAAGAACAAACCCCCATTGTTTTATTAAATCGCAATGTTCCAGAATTTCCTGATAATTGTATTAATTTGAACAATAACTATGGTGGCTATCTTGCAACCAAATACTTATTGGACAAAGGCCATCGTGACATTGCATACATAGCAGGACCACTGTGGAAATCTGATGCACAGGATCGTCTGGAAGGACATAAAAAAGCCTTAGCACAATACGGTATAAAATTTAATGATAACTTACTGTTTGAAGGCGATTTCGATGAAGAGAGTGGGATGAATGGTTTACAATATTTTATAGACAAAAAGCTCAAATTTACTGGTCTTATCTGTGCTAATGATGAGATGGCATCGGGTGCTTTGGGTAAAGCTAGAGATCAACAAATTTCAGTACCTAATGATTTATCAATTATCGGATATGATGACATTAATGTAGCTTATTTTCTTCATCCAAAACTTACCACCATTCGATATCCAGTTGAAGAAATGGGGAAAATGGCAGCTAAATGGGTTATTAAAAATGTTTACAAGAAGGATGTTAATGACATTAAAACAACCTTTGAACCACAACTGATCATAAGAAATTCCTGCAAACAGTTAAATAAAAACGCCTCTAACTGAAGCTAGGCCCGTTAAAAAATATTTGAGAGAATAATATGCCAGACCAAGTACCTAATTTTGACAATGAAACTATCAAAAAGCTTGTTATAGAGCACTATGATATTGAAGGAGAGATATGCCCTTTAGTTTCTTTTGAAGATCAAAATGCACTAATCAAAACATCTGAGGCAAATTATGTTTTTAAGATTGCCAATAAGAGATGGTCCCATGAATTCCTAGAGATGCAGACTGATGTTCTTGGCTATTTAAAAAATACCGCTCCTGAACTTGTTTTTCCTAGCCTAGTAAAGACCTTAAATGGGCAGAGTATTATTTATGTTGATGGGTTTGCAATAAGACTACTGACCTATCTCGAAGGTGAGTTGTATACCCACACTGAAAAGTCTCCGGAACTGTATCAGGATATTGGCCGATTTTTAGGACAATTTTCAAAAGCCATGGCAAACTATTCCTTCGATGTTAAAGATGGTTCAGATGAGCTCTGGAAGCTTGATAATGTCATGGCCTGCAAAGTCTATCTACCCGAAGTTATTGATGAAGATGCAAGAGACAGAATCGAGCGATTGTATGTGGTTTACGAAAACAAAATATTACCCAAGTTACCCCTTTTACGTAAAGCAATTATTCATGGGGATGCCAATGAGCAAAATCTACTGGTTGCATCAGACAACACAAAGGTAATAGCAGGGTTAATTGATTTTGGTGAAATACAGTTAGCTAGTCAGATCAATGATCTTGCCATAGCACTTGCCTATACCTTACTTGGAGAAGATGACATTGCTATGGCATCTGCAAAAATCATAGAAGGCTATGATGCTGAATTTAAGTTAGACGAATTAGAACGGGAGATCCTTTATTATTTAATAGCAATGCGTTTGGTGACCAACATTACCATGACCTCTCATCTTGCCAAATTGTTTCCCGAGAATGAATATATTTTATTCTCTCAAAAGCCAGCTCGAGCACT
>JBLHLI010000219.1:0-5004 GCA_047618765.1 Enterobacterales bacterium
CAATGTGGTCATCAAGACGGTAAGGTTACGGTTCCACATGAGGATTTTCTAGCAAAGATTAATGCTGTTCGTTATGCATTTTTAGAACTCGGTGTTGAAGATGGTGTCATCGTTGCTCGAACCGATTCTCTAGGCGCAGGTCTTACGCAAAAGATTCCGGTTTCTCAAACTCCAGGTGATTTGGCTGAACAATATAATGCCTATCTTGAAGGGGAAGAAGTTACTTCACTTGAACAGCTCAATACTGGCGATTTAGTATTTAGACAGGCAGAAAAGTTAATCAAACCGACGCGTCTTGCCAATGGTCTAATTAAATTTAAACCGAATACTGGTGAGCAAAGAGTTATCTTGGATTGCATTACCTCTTTACAAAATGGCGCTGACTTACTATGGATAGAAACGGAAAAACCACATATCGGCCAGATCGCATCTATGGTCAATGCTATTCGAGAAGTAGTTCCGAATGCGAAGTTGGTTTACAACAATAGTCCATCCTTTAACTGGACATTAAGTTTTAGACAACAGGTTTTTGATGCATGGCAAAATGAAGGTAAAGATACAACCAATTATATTCGTGAGAACTTAATGAGTATTGAATATGATGAGATGGATTTAGCATTAGAAGCTGATCAAAAAATTCAAAATTTTCAGCGTGAATCATCAGCTCAGGCTGGTATATTCCATCATTTAATTACTTTGCCAACTTATCATACGACGGCCCTTTCTACTGACAACTTAACTAAAGAATATTTTGGTGAGAAAGCAATGTTAGCGTATGTTGAAAATGTTCAGCGTAAAGAAATCAGAGAAAATCTAGCCTGTGTAAAACATCAAGATATGTCTGGTTCTAATATTGGTGATAATCATAAGGAGTATTTTTCAGGAGCCCAAGCACTGAAGGCTTCAGGCAAGGATAATACGATGAATCAATTTTCATAACTAATACAAAGCTTATGCAAAACTAAAGCTCATGAAGAATTGATAAAAGCGGACGGATATTAATATTTCAGTCCGCTTTTGTTATACAGGAGCTATTCTATTAAAAATTAATAGTTAATTGAAAATAGTGTGTAATAAATTTATAAGTATTTTTCAATATTGATGGCAGCATAGTTGCCATCACCTAGGAATTTATTAGCGTACTCAAGGTAAGCGCCTGAGCGTAAAAATACTTCAAAGATATCTCCATCGATATGTTGCTCTCGCACAAAACATTTCATTATTTGCATCGATTCATCAAGGGTTTTAGCTTTTTTATAGGGTCTGTCTGAGGCAGTAAGTGCTTCAAATATATCTGCTATGGCCATAGCTCTTGCAGGTATGGATAAATCATCTGCAGATAATTTTTTTGGATAGCCTGTGCCTATTAACGTTTCATGATGACCACCAGCATATTCTGGAACTCTTTCTAAATGTTTAGGAAAAGGCAGCTCTTCAAGCATCACTATTGTTTGTGCCATGTGATCATTAATTTTGAACCTTTCTTCATCACATAAAGTACCTTTTTTGATACACAAATTATAAATTTCACCAAAGTTATATTTGTATTTAGGGACCTTAACTTTAAACCCGTATTTATTGTTAGGATTCGCAGCCTTAGGGAGCACATCCCAATCAATAAGATGATCCTCTCTATCCTCTAGCAAATTTACTTTAATAGGTAATTGGTCAGTCGATGTTTTTGATTTACGGTGTAATTCATCAATAGATAATCCAAGCTGATCATCAAGAGTACGATACCAATGCCGTTCAGATATTTTCTTAATTCTCTCAATACGATCGGGGGCCATAAATTCACCACCGATATTGGACTCAGCAATAAAGGCATAATCGTCATCTAATTCATGCAACTGTTGCTGTAAGTCATTATGAAGTTCTTTCTTTTTATCTGGGTTATCAATGATTGCTTTTAAATAAGATATTTCAGCATCTCTTTTTAATACCTCTACACGGGTTCTAATCTCATGAATGCGATTAGTGATGGTTTCTAACTTTGTAGACTTATCGACTACATACTCTGGTGTTGTGATTTTGCCACAGTCGTGAAGCCATCCGGCGATATGTAGTTCATACCACTGTTCTTCGCTGAGGTTAAAGTCAGCAAACTTTCCATTATTTTGTTCACATAACTTGGCAGTGATCATATTGGTTAGCTCAGGAACTCTTTGGCAGTGGCCTCCAGTGTAAGGGGACTTTTCATCAATAGCTGAGGCAATTAAGGTGATAAAACTTTCGAGAAGATGTTTTTGACTTTTTATAAGCTGATTATTCTCAAGTGCAACAGCTGCAAGAGATGCCAAGGCTTCTATGAGTGGCTGAGTATTACTTGAAAAAGGAATTACTCTTCCTGTCTCAACATCTTTAGCATTAATAAGCTGTAATACGCCGATGCATTGATGTTGATGATTTTTAAGAGGAACTGTTAAGAAAGATTCAGAACGATAGCCAGTACCTTGATCAAACTTTTTTGTACCAGAAAAGTCAAATTCCTCAGTATTATAGGCGTCTTTAACGTTAATGGTTAAGCCTGTTAGTGCTGCCTTGCTGGCAACTTGCTTTAAATTAGGCTGATTATTAATATAAAGAGGTACGGCGGGTAGTGATATTTTGCGTCCTGTTTCTGTATTTTGGGAGATATTTAAAGTGTCATTTCGAATGATTGTAAATTCTAATGAATCTTCCTTTTTCATATAGAACGTACCGCCATCTGCATTACTAAGGCTTTTTGCTTCCTGTAAAATTCGCTCAATCAAATTGTTTTTATTTTTTTCAGATGAAAGCGCTAATCCAATATGGATCAGTCGTTTTAGCGAGCCTTGTTCATTACTTGCATCCATGTTTTATCCATCTGTAGAGTATATTGCTAAGTATCTTCTTTCAGATACTAGCAAAAGTCAAAAAACATTGTGAAATTATGTTAAAAATAAGCAAAATTTAGTTCTACAAAGAACTTATGCTAATCTAGTCTACAAGTTATTAGAACATTGGGAGGATCAATGCTGAAAATTACAGGGTTAAGCAGAAATAACCGCTTTGTTATTCTCTTCGTAATGTTAGTACTGACCTTTTCTGTTACCGCCTATGCTGAGTGGGCTAAGCGTTTTGACCACCGACTCTCTGATCAATTCATCCGCCATCAAGCTCAAACACTAGATACTGATCCTGAAATACACATTTTAAATATTGATGATTATAGTGCAGTAAATCTCAGTCCATATTTAGGCAAATTTCCTTGGCCGAGAGCTGCTTATGCTGAATTGTTAGAATGGGTTGATGGTGACAAGGTACAGGCAATTGTCTTTGATCTTATCTTTAGTGAACGTGACGAGCGCATGCCAATGTCCGATGCTGCTTTTAATGATGCTATTGGTCAATCAAAAAAAGTCTACTTTGCGGCTATTGAAATAGATGCTAATAAAGGCAATAGCGTTCTTAAAGAGTTACCCAAATCGGCAGGCATAACCCCCTCTTCAGAAGCAGACATGGATGCAACGGCCGGACTTGTATTTCCATGGGCGGTCGAATCAAAATAT
The DNA here is from genome assembly GCA_047618765.1 of Enterobacterales bacterium. Taxonomy (GTDB): domain Bacteria; phylum Pseudomonadota; class Gammaproteobacteria; order Enterobacterales. The sequence goes on from JBLHLI010000219.1 coordinate 3,534, forward strand.
TGGAAAATAGGTGCTATTAATTTTTATGCCGATTCCGATGGGGTCGGCCGTCGATATAAAACTCATCGCAATTTAAGTGGTTGGCATTTTCCTACCTTACCTAGTCGTGTTGCGCGTGATTTAAATCAGACGCAAATGCTTGAGGACGATTTTATTATGAAGTGGAAAGGTGGTGTTTCACAACCTTTCAGTGAATGTAGTTTCTTTGATGTTTATACGGTTTTGATTGAGGGTCAAGAGGTTCCTGATGCGGCTGTGCATTGTCGCGATGAAAAAGCTTTAATAAAATGGTTAAACACAGGTGTGTTAATTATAGGTAATACTTCTGCAGGAATTGAAGATTTTCGCAAAACCCCCATCGATGATTTTTATCCAGGTGTTTATCTACTTGCGACTGCTATTGATAATTTAAAAAATAATAATTCAATCAAAACAGTTCCAGAATTCTTACAAATACTATTATTAGTGCTGCCGATTATTTCACTATGCTTTCTATTCTTTAGTCATCGTGAATCATACAAAACACAGGTCATTAGAGGCAGTATTTTTGTCATAATGATAAGTTCCATTTATTTACTTTTAAGTTATCTTTTTCTTTCAATGAGTATCCTCATTCCAGTAGCGTATTCATCAGGTGCTATTATAGTGAGTCTGTCATTACTGGTCTTAGTACGAGGCTTGGAAGAACACTTAGATCGTCAAAAAACCGTAAAAGTATTCAATCGATTTATGGATCCTGAGGTTGTAAATGAACTTTTAGGTAAAGGCGAGCTTAAAGATACTCTTGATAACAAATCGATTGAAATAACAGTTCTTTTCTCTGATATAAGAGGTTTTACGACTCTATCTGAAAAGCATGACGCTGAAACAATTGTTCGACTTTTGAATTTATATTTTTCAAGGCAAGTCAAAGCAATATTTCGTTACGGAGGTACTCTCGATAAGTTTATCGGTGACGCTGTTATGGCTTTTTGGGGGGCTCCATTAGATTGTGCTGATCAGGCTGAAAAAGCTGTTTCAGCAGCCCTTGATATGGAGATAGAATTGGAACTTTTCAAAGAGGAAGTAGGTGAACTAGGTATTGATTTTGATATTGGGATCGGTGTACATACCGGTATGGCGGTGGTTGGTATGATTGGCTCTGAACAACGCTCAGATTATACTTGTATTGGTGATTCTGTAAATTTAGCCAGTCGAATTGAGGGCGTGACTAAAGGTGTTTCAAGAATATTAGTCAGCGAAGCTACCAAACAACGATGTGGTGTAGGATTTGACTTTGTTGAAAAAGGCTCCTATAAAGTTAAGGGAAGAGAACAACTAGTAAAGCTATATGCTCCGATAAGGAGGGGTGATGAAAAATAACATACAGTTCATATTAATCCTATTCTGCCTTCAAGCGGCAGATCATTTTGCGGCGGAGGAAGTGCAATTACAACCTGGTGTTGTACTTCGAGATAGTTCAGTTTTTCAA
>JBLHLI010000220.1:0-4994 GCA_047618765.1 Enterobacterales bacterium
AGTGTGTCCGCACCGAGATAAGCTTGCATGTACTTAGTTATAACTTAAAACGTATGCTGAACATCTTTGGAATTAAACCATTAATCGAGGCCATGAAGGTGTAATGCCTTTATATGCATAAAAAATGCCTATTAAGAAACAATAGTGTAAATATCAATAGATATTTTTTGTCACAAAATTACAAACTCGACAAAGCCTGCTACTGTAGATTGCATCTGAAAAGGTCTAAGCTAAGAATAAAGGTGATGTTTTAGATGGCATCGACTTTTCACACAGTCTGGACCCTTAGCGGACATTGGTTGAGGGAATGATTTATGCGCTTCCGTCTAAGTTGGTTTATTATGGATTCCATCTAATTAGCTGTTATATTTTGGAGATTCGGCACTTGTGAAAACAGTAAGTTTTTTAGCTTCTCATGGTGGCAGTGCTGCTAAAATTGTTATTGGCGCAATTCAAAGCGGGGAGCTTGAAGCAAATATCGGTATTGTAATTACCAATAATCGTGATTCTGAAATATATAAATGGTGCAGTTTTAACAATATTAGTATTTGCCATATAAGCGGTAATACTCATCCTGATGAAAACGAAAAAGATAAAACTATATATAATTTACTCTTAGCTGCAAACACAGATTTTATAGTTTTATCTGGCTATATGAAAAAAATAGGTTCTATTACATTAGGGGCTTATGAAAACAAGATTATGAATATTCATCCATCCTTGCTGCCAAAGCACGGTGGCCAAGGGATGTTTGGCGACAAGGTTCATGAGTCAGTGCTTAAATCTGGAGATAGTGAATCGGGGGCTACAGTGCAGTTTATCAACTCAGAATATGATGAAGGTCCAATTATTATTCAGCAATCCGTACCGGTACTAAATGATGATACAGTACTTAGGTTAAAAAAGCGTGTGCAGGTCATTGAAGGTGGTTTGTACATAAGTGCAATTAAAAAAATAACGTAACAAAAAACTAAAGCCCAGGCGAAAAAAAAGCGTTCGGCTTAGCGTTAGTTGGTAATGGAAAATCATGTACGAAGGTAGCTGCCTATGTGGGCAAATTAAATATAAAATAATTAGCGAACCAAAAAAAGTTTCGCATTGTCATTGCACTATGTGCCAAAAGCAACATGGTTCAGCCTTTGCTAGCTATGGAAGCATCCCTAAAGTAGATCTTATCTATTTGTCAGGTAGTCATTTGTTAAAAGAATATAATTCTTCAAGTACAATAAAACGTAAATTCTGTAGCGAGTGTGGCTCAAGTATAGAATGGAGTGGTAGTAACAAATATCCAGATTGGACATCAATTGCTATATCAACCTTAGATACCCCATATAAACCTGACAATATAGTTAACATTTATACGGAAACTATGGTGGTCTGGTTAAATCACCGCTCAACTAGCGGCAAGAGTCTTATAGCTAATGCGGAGCGTTATAAATACACACTACGATTAAAATTTCTCTCGCTAGTGACCATGCTGGCTTTGAATACAAAGAAGCTATTAAGTTTCACCTTAAATCAAAAGGTATCACTGTCGAAGACTTCGGTACTTATTCTAAAGAGCCTGTTGATTACCCAAAATTTGTGCATGCTGCGGCACAGGCTGTAGCATGTGGCACTTGCGAATTAGGAATAATATTAGGCGGCAGCGGAAACGAAGCTATTGTCGCTAATCGCCTTCGGGATATTAGGTGCGCAGTTGTTTGGAATGAACGTACCGCCCAACTTTCTAAAGAGCATGGCAATTGTAACATGATAGGAATAGGTCAGCGGATGATGACGCAAGATCAAGCCTTATCAATTGTAGATGCTTGGTTAAACGCGGACTTCAAAGGTGGTCGCCATCAGCTTAGGATTGATCAGATAGATGGACAATATGAATAACGAGGCAATTAACAATCACCCACAATATACATGGGCTGGACTCGCTAACACTCGTCTTCTATTACGTCGTTAAATTATGAAAGATGATCAGATTTCATCAGTTCCAACATTTAGCGACTTTTACGAAATGTTCTTAAATTGGCCTTTGCAAACGCAAATAGGAATTGTGTTGTTTGCGTGCATTTGGATTCTTGGTGGTAATGTACTTACTTATTTTAGTCTTAAACGAAGAGGCCTTCCGTGGTGGAAAGCATTTATCCCAACAATAAAAGTGTTTGGAGATTAGATGGGGACACCCACTTAACAATGTTAAGTTTAGAGCTCTGTAGATACTACAAGGCCAGTAGGAATAGCAGTGAGTCAGACTCGATTGAAATGCAGTAATGTCCCTTTTGGCCGAAAGCCGATGATATTTGTGAGGAAAGGGGCTCACCTGTTATTATTAAAAAATAAAGCCTCCGCCGACTCTTAGCGAGCATTGGTTGGTGTAATGATTTATACAGATTCCATCTAATTAACTGTTATGCATAAAATAAAATGAATAAAGAAATCCAAATAAAAAAAGTACCATCAAGAATAAAAATTTTAGGAATGACTGCTAAGTCAGTTCGTGGAATCACTGAAGACGGGAAAACTATCTATGAAAGTAATCTTCAGTTGGAGTTAAAAAATATCGGCAAAAGGCCTTTGTCATTTGTCGAGTGTACTCTTTCATATCACAGTGAGAGCAATGAATTTCTTGGTTTCGACTCTGACGGTAGTTTTTCTATAATTAAGCCTGAAGATATTTTTTATATATCTATTCCAGCTCTTCACCCGGATGGCGTATTTAGTAAATACTTAGATATTACTGCAGATGTTTCTCAAAGTGCTTTTACAAGATATATATCTTGGGTGTTATTGGGTTCAGTAACACTATTTTGGGTTTATCAAAACTATGCTGCATAATATGTATGGCAAGCGCAACCACACGGTGCAATTTTACGTTGAGTTCCAAATTGCCTGGTGTTACGGGCGCCATCACTCTATAAGAATATGAAGTACTTACTAATCATCTTAATTCTAGTTTCAAACAATGTTTTTTCAAAAGAAAGTACATGCTATGGAACCACGTCTAATGGAAGGCTAAACGGAGGAGTAAAATTACCCTCAAGTGGCAACAACTTTGTTAGCTATAGTTCCGTTGCCTCTATAGCTGGCAGGACTTATGTTCATTCTACCGTAAAAGATATTATTGTTGCTACCTATAAAGACTTGGAGAAAGATCAGCCTAAAAAACTTTATAAGTATGCTGAAACAGGCTTTAAAGGTGGTGGGAAATTTGAACCGCATAAAACCCATCGGAATGGCCTGTCGGTTGATTTTATGACCCCAGTAATAAATTCAAAAGGTGTCTCGGTACATTTGCCGACACATCCTTTTAATAAATTTGGTTACAATATTGAGTTTGATGAAAGAGACAGCTACGATGGTTTAACCATTGATTATGAGTCCTTGGCCGCACATATTGTTGCATTGCATAAGCAGTCTAAAAAATTGGGTTATGACTTATGGCGTGTTATATTTGATCCAAGGTTACAACCGAATTTGTTTAAAACTAAATATGCTGATTATCTTAAGGTACATGTGCAATTTTCTAAAAAACTTTCTCGGGTTAGGCATGACGAGCATTATCATATTGACTTTTCAATACCTTGCAAGTAATAACAAAGGATCAATAGGCTCAGCTTCGATTGAAACACCATAACGTCCGCTTTTGGCCGAAAGCCGATGATGTTTGCGAGGAAAGGTGCTCACCTGTTATTATTAAAAAATAATGGCTTCTGTCGACCCAAAGCAGACATTATTTAAAAAGGGAAATGGCAAGATACAATGGTAGACTCTACTCCCTTTTTCATGATGGCTTCTCAAAAAGTGATTAAGAACTAAACATAAAACAAAATACAATTAATTATTTCCAATAAGTAAGACTTGAACTCACAGGTCACTCGAACCGAATGTCAATTATTCTCTGGTATTAGTAAAAAAATGACGAAATTAACACCCAAGCAGCTCATTGAATTAAAACGGGTAGCTGACGTAACACCTTCGCCATGTGGCGCTTGGTTAGCAGTCACTGTTGGTCGATTAAATGATGAAGGTACAAATTATATACATGATCTATGGAAAGTATTATTAACGGATGATAGCCCCACAGTGCAGCTTACATTTGGTGAGAGTAATGATACATCTCCATGCTTCCGTTGCGATGGAGCACTTGGGTTTCTCAGTAATAGATCGTTAGATATCCCCGATTTAACTGTAGATGAAACACCAACAGTTCAGGTATGGCTATTATCTTTTCTCGAAGGCGCAGAGCCAAAAACGTTAACGAATGAACTGTTGGGTGTTGAACAATTCAAATTTGCTTCGGCTGGTAATGTGCTTGCCGTTATTACAGGAGTCGATGTAGAGGCTCTAGAAAAATATCAAGATAAAGAAATCTTGCGTGATGAAAAAGATTCGTCAATCCGTCGATATACTGCACTGCCTATACGTCGTTATAACCAGTGGGTGTCGGCTATCTCTCAACACCTTGTTGTCTTTGATTCAGAAGGAAATGATCGTCGTGATTTAACCTTGAAATCTACCATTGAACATCAAAATGCTGGTTTTGATGTAAGCAGTGACGGATCAAAAATGGTGATTACTTCAGAAAGTGTTGGAGAAGATCGGAACAATGATAGCACTCTACTAATAATTGATATGTTATCTGGAAGCAGCTCTTTGCTAGGTCGATACCCACTGACCAATTTAAACAATCCTCAGTTTAGCCCAGATGGACGTTCTATTGCTTGCGAACATCATCCTCGACCCAAAGATCATATTAGCAAATCAGATCTTTGGGTGATAGATCTCGGTACTCATAATATTAAAACACTTACTAAAAGCTGGGATCGTTCTCCACAGCTATCAGGTTGGATTGATAACGGACAATCTCTTATGGTTCTTCGCTACTTCAAGTGGGTAAGTTAAACTCCAATTTCGCTCCAAGTAAGTACGCAATAGCAATAAAGTTTTTGTCACTGCGATAACCGCGGGCTTTACTTTTAGCCGCTTGTATTAAGCCA
>JBLHLI010000221.1:0-4987 GCA_047618765.1 Enterobacterales bacterium
TAGTTGGCGAGAAATCATCATAGGCGATAGAGCTATCATCAACCCCCAAAGAATGTAGTAATGATATTGTATCTAGCATCATATTTTTGGGGCCGCAAATATAAAACTCTATGTTTTCTAATGAATCTATTTCTTCAAGATTTTTCTCAACAACCTGTTGTGCATATCCTGTTTCAGCAGTCCATTTATCATCGGGCCGTGAGAGTACCGGACAATAATTAAAATTGTTAAACTTATCACTCAGTGCAGTGAATTCGTCAAAATATATCAAATCATTTTGAGTTCGTGCTCCGAAATAATAATGTATTGCACGATGACTACTATGTTTTTCTAACTGCTCAAAAATCAAAGATTTTAATGGTGCCATTCCAGCTCCAGCACCAATTAAAACCATTGTTTTTTCACTGTTTGGATTAGCAAAAAATTCTTCAAAAGGTCCCACTGCATAGATGGTTTGCCCAACGGTAAGATTGCAAATATAATTGGAACCAATACCTGGTAATAAGATGTTGTCGGGGGATGATTGCATTTTTACAGTAAAAACTAATTCATGGGTTTGAGTGTCGAAATTTGCTAAAGAATAACATCGACTACAAGCCGTATGCTCAAATTCCATTTCTTCAATATGATGCCAATGGGGATGATGGGGTTCAGGAAGACTCTTGGGTCTTGATTTTCCGTTTGCCTCTGGAATAAAAAATCGCATATAGGCACCAGCTTTAAAGCTTATATTCGAGCCATCTTTAATTTTAAATCGTAGTTCCATTACAAAGGGCGATAAAAATTCAGACGATGTTAATACTAGCGCTTGTTTTCTCGCCTGGGTAAATTCGAGTAGAGTCAAAGTCTCGACTTCATCACTATTATGTTGGCAAGCCAGACGGTATCCGTCTTGTAATTGCTGATGACTTAGGTGATGACTATCCGCTGAAGTAATACTGGTATTTGCTGTAAGAATCAACTTACACTTCCCACAGGTTCCTCCTCCGCCACAACTGGAAGGTAAGGCAATTTCATTATCAACCAGACTATCGAGTATATTTTTATGTCTGGCAAGATAGAAATTCCCAAGATCTTGTTGACCAGAGTCCATCACTTTAATACGACGTTTTTTAGAGAAAAGACTTAAGCTGAAACTTCCGTTAAACAGCATCTCAACTATCCAGATAAAACCGGTGAGAGTTAACCAGGTGGTGACAATTGCAAAAAGAATAATTTGCCAACTATTAAAACTGCCATTTGAGCCATAATCCATAAAGTGTAGCATCAGGAAGATTTCAAATAATCGTTTATCATCATTGCTATGACCAACAAGTCGACCTGAAGTGGCATCTACATAAACACTGGTATTAAGCTGATCATCATAATTCATTTGCCAGACAGTATTTTTTTCTCTGAGAAAATCACTGATAGGCGGAGACATCTTGATGGAAGATAACAGATTGCCTGGACCTGAATATGACCGTTTGGCAAGAGTTACTGCCAGCTCTTTATCAATAATTTTTTGTTCTGCCGTATAGGCATCTACCAATGAATATGTATTCTCAAAATAAGCATATAAGCCTTTCTGATGGCTAAGCAGATAATAGGGTTTGTTTAATAGGCTAATCAGTTTTAAAGATTGACTGGCAGAATATTGTTGTAATATTAATTTGGGCTCGAGCAACTTTGAGTTGTCTATGGTTGGGCTTTCTTTGACTAGCTGTAAATATTGTCTACCACTGGATTTTTGAGAGTCCATGGTATTAAAGTAAAAACCGCTTCCAAGCCAGATTAAAAACTGAATTCCTACAAACAATGAAGCCCATTTATGTATAGATTTAAGTAGATACACTAGACGAACTCCTCAGTAGCATCTTTTTTAAATACACGAAAATAGACTAATACCAAGCCTGATAGACAAGCAGCAAGCCCAAAGCTGGCAATGAAAAATAACAGATAATTATGAACATCTTCCTCTTCAGTATAATCCATCACATGGAAGCGAAACATCCAGTCAAAGAGACGCCAGAAGTCATGGCGCTTACCGATGAGCTTACCTGTTTCAGCTGAAATATAAATTGAGGGACTTCCTAAAGCGTCAAAATTAACTCGCCAAGCAGGCAGTAAGCTAGCCCTAAGCTCAAAAGGTGGATTTTCAGTAATCAGTTCAACTTCAGAAACATTATCATCAGCACTATAATGATACTTTGAAACTTTTAAGGCTAACTCCTTACTAAGAGGTGACAATTGCTCACCGGTTTCCGCACTCAGTAGATATTTATTATCGTTAAAGGTAAAACGATATACATTTTGCTCGATTAATTTTCCTACTTCGATTTTCGAAGCCTGAGGATATTTTTGATACAGGTTAGCTAAAGTGAAATGAATATTATCAGAACTGATGGTATTTTGCGGATTTCGAACCAGAGTATCTCCATGGATATAGTCAATATCGAAAATGACCATATAAGCCCCTGTGATTGACCAGATCACAAACTGCAAGCCAATAAATAACATCAGCCACTTATGAAATTTTCGACTAACTTTAAGCAATCCAAATGGTTTATTAGTTGCCTTTTGTTTTTTACTACGCCAGAGTAAAAATATCGATAATATTGTCAGAAGTAAGAAAATTATAAAGATCTTCATATGTGGAGTACCAAAATAAAAGCAGTAATTGATTAAAGAAGACTAAGTGTCTTGCAGAACAGGAACAGTCCCATGCTGCTTAGTCATGTTCCAGAAAAACTAGCAAACCGGTTTTGATTGTTCATCTTACTTGATTATCAGTTTGGTAGCCATTTGCTTAATGCTTCTAAAAGTCAGCTCGTTTAAAGATCTTACGATTCTCCTCAATTTCCCTCCTGGTATAGAGATAAATAATATCAGGAACAGCATTATGTATATCTACCAGTGGTGTAATAGTCTTTCGATAAAATTCATTATTAGTCTGTTCAGGTTTGGTCAGTAATCGATGTTCATCAGGATTTACATGCTTAGCTGCAATTCTTGCAAGATCAGTTAATTCTTTTTGCACTAATTTAAGTTGAAAGCGATCATTTAAGGTGTATAGGACAAATGTAATGATAATGGCAAATAAATACAGCAAGCCCTGAGAGACTCGCTAGAATAAGTGGTTTTTGTAATTTTGAAGACGTCATAACACCATAAACTCCATCAGTTACTTGAATTCTAACTGATGTTTGATACTTTACTAGATTAACTTAAGTAACAATACATGCTAGTCTCTAATCGACCCAAAGCTACCATTAGAAATATTTTTCCTGACACTTAAAAAGTGACCACATCAAGTAACATTGGAGAATAAAATGTCCGCTAACAAGGATACTAGCTTACCCTGGCGTCGCACGATGATGGAGTCAGTAGCGATCATTCTAAGTATTTTGCTCGCCTTTGCCATCGATGCCGGTTGGGATGAATACAAGGAACGGAAGCAGGAAAAAGCCTTTTTAGTATCGTTACTGAGCGATTTTAAAGAGACCAACAGTCGCATCGATGAAAGTACTGCTGTGCATCTAAAGTTTATTGACTCAGGTCGTCAACTACTCAGTTTTTATGGTACTGATACGCCTATCATAGAGTCCGAAGCACTTGAAAAATTGCTCTGTGATGTCTTCTTCGATTTCACCTCTCTGTACCTTCCTTCAGGCTCAAGGGATGCTCTTTTTGCTTCGGGTGATATCCAGATAATAAGTAACGAAAAGTTGCGTTCAATGCTTGCTGCCTGGCCAACCATTGTTGACGATGCGTCCGAAGATGACTCCTTAACAGCTTACGATGTTATGAACAATATGGCGCCCTACTTGAGGAGTAAAGTTCGTACTCGCAATATAATGCGATTCACTAGTTCTAAAACCGCTGCTGAATACATTACACCTATTGAACCAGTGAATTATGATGTGCTTTGGAACGATCCTCTTTTTGATAACCTCGTTTCCTTCCGAATCATAAATGAAACCTATTCACTTTTGGAGAATGGCAACTTGAGCGAAGCTGCCGATGATATTATTCGAGTTATAGAGAAAGAGTTAGAGCAGTAAAAATATAAGGTTTTGTATTCTCAATTAGTATTCAATGCTCGATGAATTGCAAGTCCAAGTTCCAGCTGACTGTATGGTTTTGCTAATAATTTTGATAATAGTTTTGATATATATTCATTGTCTTCAGAGAATACTTCATTTCGTTTTTGGCTAAATCCACTAGTAAGCAAAATGTTAAGCTCAGGTTGTAGTTTATGAGCGGCAATAGCGAGTTTATAGCCATCTAATTTACCCGGCATGACTACATCACTAAACAGTAAATCAATCTTGACTCCAGTCTCTACTATTTTCATGGCCTCATCACCACTAGAGGCAGTTAATACGGTATAGCCAAGTTCAGTTAACAAGTTTTTTGCTATTTCACACAAAGCCTCTTCATCATCTACAACGAGGACAATTTCATTACCTTTAGGATATTCAACATCAATCGATTGTGAAGAATTAAGCTTAACCTCTTGTTTTGTTCGCGGCAGAAATAACTTAAAAGTTGAGCCTTCGTTAATGATTGAATTGATCTCTATGCGACCACCCGATCGATTTACAAAACCATGCACCATACTAAGACCAAGTCCGGTGCCCTTACTTTTATCTTTCGTTGTGAAAAAAGGTTCAAGTACTTTATCTCTTACTTCTTCACTCATTCCAGTGCCATTATCAGTGATGGAGATCATCACAAAATCAGATTTATTGTCAGTACTATTTGAGAGTAAAGTATTTGAATTCAAGTTATGTAAAACTTGATTACTGGTAGTAATCGTTAAAGTCCCGCCATCAGGCATAGCATCATGTGCATTTAAAGATATATTAAGCAATGCATCTTCAAAATCACCTTGATCAACTTCAGTTATCCACAACTTCTCACCAAGATTTGTTTCTACCTTAATAGATGGAGTCAGTGATTTTTTAATCAGGTCCATACTATTGACAATAAAATCATTGATATT